>DATKMG010000036.1:0-3293 GCA_035541995.1 Terriglobia bacterium | reverse complement strand
AGGCCAGTTCAATGCGATTACGGATGTGGCCGGGGTTGAGGTCGGTTACGCCACACTCATCTCGGGCCAGGGGAAACTGGTCGTGGGTGAAGGGCCGGTCCGCACTGGGGTCACCGCCATTTTGCCTCGGGGCCGTGCAATCCTCGAGCCGGTGTTTGCGGCCTTTTACGCTGGAAATGGCAACGGCGATATGACGGGAACTCATTGGGTCGAGGAAACCGGCGTCCTGGAAACTCCCATCATGATTACCAACACGCTGAGCGTGGGCGTCGTGCGCGATGCCGTAGTCGGCTGGATGGTGAAGCGGGGTGTGCCCGGACCGTTTTGGTACCCTGTCGTGGCAGAGACATCTGATGGCCGCCTGAACGACATGAAGGGTCTGCACGTGAAGGCTGAACATGCGGTCCAGGCGTTGGAGTCAGCCCATGGTGGACGCATTGACGAAGGGAACGTCGGGGGTGGGACCGGAATGAACTGCCATGGCTTCAAGGGAGGAACCGGTACGGCATCGCGAAAGCTCTCGCCCCAGGAGGGATCCTATACAGTCGGCGTCCTCGCGCAATGCAATTATGGCACCCGCTCTCAGCTTCGCATTGCCGGAATACCAGTCGGCCGGGAAATTGAAGGTTACGAGCCATGTGTCGTCCAACGCATTGACCCACCTCTCCGCAATTCGAATGATGAACTAGTTCCCCTGTGTGAAGAAAAAACAGGCCGGCTGGATCTTCTCTCTGAGGAGTCTGAACAGGGCTCGATCATCGTTGTGGTGGCCACCGACGCTCCGGTGTTGTCTGATCAGCTCAAACGCCTGACGCGCCGGGTTAGCCTGGGTTTGGGACGAATGGGGTCCAATCACGGTAACGGTTCCGGCGATATTTTCATTGCGTTCTCCACTGCCAACCGGGGAGCGGACTGGGGCAACAGCGGCCGTGGCCTCCCCACCCTGCCTCCAGCTTCCGTCACGCGACTTTCGTCAGGAGCCATGGATCCGCTTTTCACCGCAACCGTGGAAGCAACCGAAGAGGCCATCCTCAATGCGATGCTAGCTGCAGAGACTATGACTGGGGCCGACTACTGGCGGTCGTATGCCATCCCTCACGACCAGCTGAGGGCCATACTTGACAAACATGGGCGGCTGACCCCGAAAGAGCCAGACCGGAAACCGGATTCACATCCAAAGTGATGCATCTCAGATCGCAAAATAGATTACATTCGTAATGAAGATGGGAGTAATCTCCTTTTCTTGGAGCCTGGCGTAACGCCTGACTCCAGACCCGAAGATAGGGCGGCCCGGAAAAACGGGAGTCGTGCGGCGGCAATCTCCTCCAAGTGAAAACCATACGAAAATGAGGACTAAGAAATAAGATGCGTGCACTGATTATGTCTATTCTGGCTGTGCTGGTCCCTGTCGCTCTGGCTGCGGGACCCTCGATTCAGAAACGCTTCATCGGCTCGTGGAAGCTGATAGGCCGATTCCAGCCGCCCAGGACCCAAGGCACGATGAATGTTGACTACTGCATTGATACTGCCTCTAGCTACTTCTTCGGCGATCATGAAAGCTCTCAATCTTGGCGGCCTTTGCGTTCTTGGCGTTTCCCAATTCCGGGAGCCATCTGCTGAACCGAGGACGCCGGAATGGATCGATCATCCAATCTTAGGTTAGCGCTTATGGGGCAGCGCCCTGGGAAATCAGACGCAGAAAAAAGGGGATTGGAGGCATGCATGAGTACGTTGAGCCGCAGGAATTTTCTGGTCAGCACGACTTTGTATCTTGGCGCCACCAGTGTGAATGAAGCTTCGTCCATTGATTCTCGGATGACCCAACCGACGGAACCCAAGCCTGAACCCAAGCTGGCTACTACCTCTTCGGCTTCCTTTCTGCCCATAGATTTCCGTTTTACTCCCGCCTCCTGGCAGACCGCCATTTGTTTTCCTGATGACCACTCGAAGACACTCGTAGGCGAGAGCGGAGAGTTCAAGTTTGATTATCCAAAGGACTCACCGTCGATATTTACTTTCACCAAAACTGTGGGGTTCTCGCTTGCCGGCATGAAAGCCGGAAAGGTAGTCGAGCAGAAACTGGAGTCCCCTTCGATTCCCATTATTCATACTCGAATTGAATTTGCGCGGGCTCTTCTAAACCTGACTGCCTTTGCCTCCAATCTGAATGAGGAAGGGCGAGTCGACAATGTGATCCTCGAAGTTGTTCCTAAAGAAGCCAGGTCGGTTAAGGCAACGGCAGTTCGAGTTGCTCCCATGCTGATAGTTGAGACCCGGCTTCCACTCAACTCCAAGGCAGTTGAGAAGGCGACGGTAATCATGCTTGGAAATGAAGAGGGGATGCCATTTGCCTGCTTCGATGGCGCCATTACAGGATCGGAAGACACTGGTCACAATGTGCGACTGCTGCTCAGCGATGGCTTCGCCACCCCCCAAAAAGCGGCAAGGTATTTCCTGCGATTCCCACAGGATGGCCAACCTTTCGACAGAATCAAGCTCGGGCTTTCAATGCCGGACGGAGTATTGAATCAAACCCGGCAATTCTGGAAGGAGTGGAGGCCCTTTGAAAACAAGGTGGCCATTAAGCTTTCCGGCCGTCACCACGAATTTCTGGTAGCCTGTGCCCGGAATATCCAGCAGGCCCGTGAAGAGAAGGACGGTAGGTCGACCTTCCAGGTCGGGCCCACCTGTTATCGCGGCCTGTGGGTTGTGGACGGCCACTTCATTCTGGAGGCTGCGCGCTATCTTGGGTATGACGCTGAAGTTCAGCAGGGACTGGAAGCAACCTGGGCACGGCAGGAAGGGGACGGCGGGATCTTTGCCGGCGGCGGGCGGGAACACTGGAAGGACACAGGAATCGCCATGTTTTCCCTCGTGCGCCAGGCGGAATTGAGCCAGGATTGGGGCTATTTTCGACAGATGCAGCCCCAAGTCCTTCGCGGAGTCGAATTCTTGAAAACGTTGAGAGACAAGGCCCGGACGGAAGGTAGCGCCAACGGGAGCTACGGAATTCTAGCTCGCGGCTTTGGCGACGGTGGACTGGGGGGAGGGGTACGTTCGGAATTCACCAACACCTTGTGGGTCCTGGCCGGATTGCGCGCTGTGACTGAAGCTGCTTCCCGTTTGAGTATGCCGGGCTTTGAAGACTCCGGGCAGTTCTACCTGGAGTTAAGGAGATCTTTCTTCCAGGCTGCCCGAGCCGAGATGCGCCGTCACCCTAAAGGTTTTTATTATCTGCCGATGCTGATGAAGGAAGATCCTCAATGGACCGCTGCCGATGAATGGGCTCGCCC
>DATKMG010000035.1:0-9454 GCA_035541995.1 Terriglobia bacterium | reverse complement strand
AACCAGAGTAGGGACAGTCAAGCTGTAGTACCCTTGGGGAAGAAGAGCTGCCTCTCCGTCCAATACTTGGGCCAATGTACCATGCTCGTTGATTGAAAAGTCATAAACCACCGGCTCCATGGCAAACGGCAAGGCGCCTGACAGTTCTGATTTGAGGCCGCGCATCAAATCTTGGAGGCGAGTCTGTGCGGCGTCTTTGCTGGCAGGGTCAAAAATGAATCCCATGCCTCCCCCGGACATTCCCCCCAACATCCAGAACCCCCAGAAATTGTCTCCAAACTCCGATCGGACTCGTTGAATGAGTGTTTCCGTGTAGTAGTTGCTGGCCCAGGGAATGATCTTCTGGATGGGCCCAAAGAAGTTCCTGGTTGTTGCTGACGCAATTCCCCGGATATCTCCTTCTCGCAGGTGGGTCAAAATGAGGTCCAAAATCGAAATTGCCTCCTGGCGGGCTTTCCACTCGGATTGCAGGCGCAGCAGATAACGCTCGGTCACCATCTCCAGAATGGGTCCAACATTTTGTGCCATACCGCCGTGGACCAGGACGAGGCTGTCCTGCAATCCAGTCCGGACCCCTGGAGGCGCGTCGGACTCGCCCAGGATGTCGTGTCGAGGCAGCAGGCACCCCCGGCTGATCCCGTTCTCAGGATCACTTTCCCCCGCCAACACTCCTCGAATTAACTTGATGCCGGGCCACACTCCTCCTGAGTCCTGCCATCCTCCACCCGATCCGGCCAACCATTCTCCCAGGATAGCACGTGCTGCCACGATGCGGCGCTCCTGCTCACTGAGAAGACCGGTCAGGTGACGGGCTTGGTTGGTGGCCCGCATACAGACCGAAATTAATGAAGCCAGAAGACTGGTCGAAACGGCCAGCCGTGATCCTTTGGGAATATTGTTGACACAGCTAACGATCTCGATGCCGTGCCCCGGTTTCACCACCCGAGCGAGCACGTCCACCAGACTCTCCTCTGATCCCTCGATCCCGGGAGGAACAAGACCAGAGGCAATAACTGCAGCCTTCAGAAGGCCCAGGTAATCCTTGGCGAAATCAAACAATTCCTTGAGATTGGAAATGACCACAGTGGCGCCTAGATCGACGCTTGCCAACTTAAGAACAGGCTCGTCGATGATTCGGAAATACGCCTCAATTGGAGGTCGGGGGATGAGGTCACGCCCGCGCACTCCAAGGTCAATCGAGACATTGAGGACCCGCGCCCCTTCGGGATAGTCCATCGCCAGGAAGAAGATATCGCTCCAACCGCTGTGGGACAAATCCATGCGAACTGGAGTGCATTCCCGCAAAATCGGAAAGATCCCATTTCCGCTCTTTTTCAACAACTCTGGTCGGACGATCAGAGGATGATCAGAAGGATGTCCCATTCGAAACATCCATTGATTGCCCTTGGCACACTTGACACTCCGACGAACCTGTTCAGCTAAGGTTTGGAACCCTAAAGCATAGTAAGCGGCTGCCAGAGCACTGGAAATGGCATCATTCGGGCCACTCGCCTGTTGAGCGGCAAGGAAAGTCTCAATGGCTTCGCCAAAACGTCGGTGCAAAAGGTGTGTGTAGCCCTCAAAAGGGATGAGCCCTCTCCCCCCGCGACCCAGGGCCACAGGCAGATAGAATCGGTGAATTGCGTAAACCAGGAACAGGGCCCGGACCCGCTCATACAAGTTTTGAGAACCACGCCAAAAAAGTTCCAATTGCCCGCATTCTTCCAACAATTCCTGCAAGTTCAATCCCCGGCACACTGCCTCGAGAGACTGGTTGCGGACGGCCGCATCCTCAGAAGTAACGATTGCGATCAATCTACTGTTCATGACCCTTATCTATGCGATCTTTCGCGCGATGCCAGCAGTTCGATAACCAGTGAGAGCACTTCTTCTCGGTCGCGGCCTTGGAGGGACAAGGCTAGCTGAGCTGCCAGGAGTCCGAATCTTAACCCGACGTCATAGCTTTGGCCTTCCACTTCAATAGCCAGGTAACGTTCACTATCCGCCAGTCTGGCCAACGCTTGGGAGAGATGGCTGCTCTGGGGCAGGAACTCAAACACAGTGGGGGTAATCACATGCATTCCAAAGAAGCGGAGATAGTGGCCGGCTCTGAGCCCTGGAACCACCAACTCCAGTTCCGCCTCTGTTGGGGTAGGTTTTTCGATAACCTTCTGGATCAGATAAAGTCGCTGGCGGTCTGAAAGCCGCCGTCCGCCAATAGCGCCATAATAAGGTAACTTTCCTTCACGAACCGCCTGGACAGCTGAAACCGCACAAGACTCGGCTATTGCGACTTCGACCAGCTGTTGGGCACAGCTTCGTCCGGCCAGGCTAAGGTAGATATGATCTCCCAGCAAATGCAGGAACGGCTCATTTCCGATGAAGTCGCGGCAGCAGTAAACTGCGTCAGCATAACCTTTTGGCTCGGGCTGCGGAATGAAATGAAGCCTTCCCCGCACTTCACCCGCCGCCTTCAGGTAGGACGCCTCGTCGCCTGGCCAGACCACCAGGCAGATATCTTCAATACCCGCGCTTAGAATCTCTCCGACTAGAATCCCCAGGACTGACCTTTGTTCCCCATCCCGGTCAATGAGAGTCTGCAACGGCAAGCTTCGTTGGTCTTTGCCTGCAGCCGTGATTACGGCCTTTCGGATGTTCATTGCAGTCTCCCTTCGTCCACTTTGAAACTCACAGTTTATATCAGCATCAGATTTGAGATTCAAAACAATTCCGGGGAGAGTCCTTTCCTGCCAACAAACTACGGTAATCTCCAGACATCGACCAACCGATAATTCCAGCAGATCGGTTTTACACGTCCCCTTCCTCGGACCCATGCCAGGGTTTGGAGGGAGTCTCGGAAAGCAGAATGGCAAAATCCATGGCATTCACGGGTGTCTGGAAGCGATGGGTCGGCATCAGGACTGCAGGCATTGCAGCTCTTGTGATCCTTCTGGCAGTGGCAGCTCTCTCCTATCGAAGCATTCGGCAACTTGAAGAACAGATGCGTGAGGAGTCTCTGATTCGCAGAGGGCTCACAGCAGTCGAGCTCCTGCAATCTCGAATTAAAGACAGTCAGCGTGGAATGCGAGGCTTCGTCATTACCGGAGAACCTCGCTATCTTCAGCCCTATTTCCTTGCGCGTGGATCCGTTGACCGGGAGTTGGCCGACCTGCGCACCCTGTTTTCCCAATCCCCCGATCAACTTCAAAACTTCGCGCGAGTTGAAAGCCTGATTCGAAATATGCTCAGCACACATGGGCAAATCATCGAGTTACGGAGCAATCGCGGTTTTGAGGCAGCGCAAGCCGAGGTCAAAACGGGATTGGACAAACAGTCCATGGACGAATTACAGCAGGTAGTCGAAGAGATACGAAAGAGAGAAACCGCTTCGCTGGACCAGGGAAATCGGACCATCGAGGCCCATGCCAGGAACACAACAGTTGCTCTCGCTCTGGGGTCGGTCATTATTCTAGGTTTGCTAACCTCGGCCTACTCCCTTATTCGCCGGAAAATGGATCAGTACCAGGAAGCCGAGGAAAAAACGGAGGAGTTGAACTGCCAATTACAGGCCAGCAATCGGGATATCAGCCGGCTGCACCAGTCTGCCGAGATGCTTCAGAGTTGTCAGACCTCCGAAGAGGCTTACCAAGTGGTTCGTCATTCGGTAGAAAGGCTACTTGAGGCAGAATCAGGGGCCCTGTTCCTGATGAAGGATTCCAAGAACTACCTGGAGAGTGTTTCGATGATCGGCAGTGGCTACAACGGCGAAACCATCTTTCCGCCGGAAGCTTGCTGGGCTTTGAGACGGGGTCTGCCGCACCAGACCGGGGGAACATTGGACATGCCGAGTTGTCCGCATCTCAAGCTCTCTGGAAAAGCCTCTGCCCTTTGTATCCCGCTGGTTGCCCAAGGGGAAACACTGGGGGTACTGACGCTGCTGGATGGCGCAGACCATTGGGGCTTCGACACACCGGACGGAGTGCCATCAAAACAGAAGTTAGCACTCGCGTTGAGCGAGAGTGTTGCTCTTTCGTTAGCCAACATCAAACTGCGCGAGGCCTTGCGCAGCCAATCGATCTGTGATTCTTTGACCGGGCTTTATAACCGTCGGTACATGGAAGAAACGCTGGAAAGAGAATTGCGCCGTGCAGAGCGCAAGCAATTCCCTCTGGGATTTGTTATGTTGGACCTGGATCACTTCAAGCAGTTTAACGACACCTTCGGTCACGAGGCGGGCGACCTGTTGCTCAAGGAATTCAGTATCTTTGTGCAAGCCCGCATCCGCAAGGAAGACATCTTTTGCCGCTACGGCGGAGAGGAGTTCGTCCTCATTTTTCCGGAGACTTCCTTGATTGACACGGTACACCGGGCTGACCAAATCCGCGAATCGCTGCAACACTTGTACCTGATTCACGAGGGGAGACCCCTGGGCGCGGTGACGGTTTCTGCCGGCGTCTCTGCATACCCTGACCACGGATTAGTTCATTCACTACTGCAAGTGGCTGACGCGGCACTTTACCGGGCCAAATCTGAGGGGCGAAACCGGGTCGTGTCTGGGCAGCCACAGGACACCTTACAAGGCACCATCCTCTCCCCTTCGGATAATTGAGACCACCATTTACTTCACAATCGCCTTTCCAGTCATGTGGGGATGTACCGAACAGTAATAATTGTACGTTTCCGGAACCGTAAATTGAAAGGAGAAGTGGTCGTCGGTCTCAACCAGCCTTCTTCTTATGGTTTTCCCTGGAAGTGACGGATGATATGCTGAATGACGCTTGCAATTAAGTTCAGGAGCATCCGTGGACCAGACGCAACCCGGTAGCAGCACCGATCAGCTTGACGCGAGACAGCCGCTGAAGCTCTCTTATGCCCTAAGGGCCCTGCGACACCGGAACTTTCGGCTCTTCTTTGCCGGTCAGTTGATCTCCTTAATTGGTACCTGGATGCAGTCGGTCGCGCAGTCCTGGCTGGTTTACCGCTTGACCGGATCAGCCCTGCTTTTAGGAACGGTGGGATTTGCAGGGCAAATTCCTGTTCTCCTGGCTGCACCGTTGGGGGGAATCGTAGCTGACCGTTACAATCGTCACCGGATCGTCATTGCTACTCAAGTTGCCTCCATGGTTCTGGCATTGGTTTTGGCCTGGCTCACTTTGACCGGCTATGTGAAAGTATGGCATGTGGCCGCGCTGGCAGCCTGCCTGGGGGTGGTGAACGCCTTCGACATTCCTGCCCGGCAGTCCTTCATAGTGGATATGGTCGGCAAAGGGGATTTGATGAATGCCATTGCTCTGAATTCCTCGATGTTCAACAGCGCGCGCATGATTGGACCTGCCGTTGCAGGGATCCTGGTCGCTAGTATCGGCGAAGGCTGGTGTTTCTTTGCAAACGGGATCAGCTATCTGGCCGTTATCGCCGGCCTACTGATGATGCAGGTGACGCCCGTTTCTCGTCAGGCACGGGCTGATTCACCGCTGGAGAATATCCTCGAAGGGTTTCGTTTCGCGCGCAGTTCCTTGCCTATTCGATGGCTGCTCCTCTTGTTGGCTCTCGCCAGCCTGGTTGGAGCTCCCTATGCGGTTTTGATGCCCATTTTTGCCGGGGAAATCCTGCATGGAGGGCCACGAGCCCTGGGAATCCTGATGGGCGCGACTGGTATCGGCGCTCTGCTGGGAGCTCTGACTCTCGCGACTCGCAGGGGATTGCGTGGGCTGGGCCGATGGATTGCGCTGGCCAGCGGCGGGTTTGGAGTAAGCTTGATTCTTTTTGCCTATTCCCGCGTGTTTTGGCTTTCTGCGCTTATCCTGATTCCGACTGGCTATGCTTTGATGGTCCAGATGGGTTCCACCAATACCCTGGTCCAGAGCATGACTCCCGACCATATGCGGGGTCGTGTGATGGCCATCTATTCCATGATGTTTATGGGAATGGCTCCCTTCGGGGCGCTGTTAGCAGGCGGTGCAGCCCATCCATTTGGGGCACCGGTCACCGTTGCCGCAGGCGGTCTACTGTGCATCGCGGGGGCGATTGTTTACAGCCGCCAGCTTCCCGCATTCCGGGAGGAAGCGCGCCGGCTCATCTTGGCACAACAAGAAAGCCGAGAACCATAGCGGGATTGTCATAAGCATCGAAGCTCCTATCCCGCGCCGGTGGCCTCTCATTCCTAAATATTGGCCTTGTACTGGCCTCCATCGACACAGAGGCAAACACCGTTAACCCAACTGGCGCGCTCAGACGCCAGATACACAACCACATCGGCTACCTCCTGGGGTGTTCCCATCCGTCCCAGAGGGATAGTATCGCGGACTTTTTCGTAATACTCCGGTCGGGTCTGCTTTATCTGCTCCCAAGCCCCTCCGGGATATTCGATAGAGCCAGGGGCCACCGTATTGACACGAATCCTCAAGGGAGCCAAGCTTATCGACAGATTCTTGGACAGGCTCACAAGTGCAGCCTTGGCGGCAGAATAAGGAGTTGTCCAGCCTCCCTCCAGTCCTGAAACCGACGATATGTTGACAATCGCGCCGCCGCCCCGCTCCTTCATCCATGGGGTTACTTTCCACACTGCTCGCACTGCCGCCATCATGTCCACGTTGAATCCCGCCCGCCACCCCTTCTCATCATCCTCTAATCCGAAACCGGAGGCATTATTCACCAGGATGTCTATTGCTCCCATTTTCTCCTGCGCCGTTTCGAGGAACTGGTACAAAGCATCGGCAGAGCTGACGTCGCAAGGACACGCAAAAACATCCGCTCCTTTGCCGACCAGTTCTCGTTTCGTTTCCTCCAAGGCTTCCACTCCCCGGGCGCAAGTCGCAATTCTTGCCCCTTCCTCGGCAAATCGATTCACGATGCACTTTCCTATCCCTTTGCTCCCACCCGTGACAACAACACACTTGTTATGCAGACCAAGATCCATATCTAGCACCTCCTGGGCTGAAGAACTGCCCCGGCAACTATAAAGCCGCGAGACCATCCAATTGGAATTTGATCATCGTCATTCACAGTTCCGGACCGCACTTAGTTGAAGGGAAATCGCAGGAGATTATATCACCACAGGGCGGGAAGGAGAGGCTCCAAACGGGTTTCGGTTCGACGTCTCATTCAAGTTGCCCACCGAATCCCCTGCCGTCACGATAAGACCGGAGATCTGGACACAGTGTGTCCGATCCCATGAACGAGTAACCGGGCACATTGTTCCCGCCGGTCATTTCCTCGCCCCGGATGCCGCTTGGTCACTTCCCGCAGTCTCCTGGCGGGCCGCCAGACTCATTCTGAGATTTCGGACTTGCTCTTTAGGGAAGAGCAGACCCTGCCGGGCTGCCTCAATTTGTTTCAATTCACTGCTATTCCACTGAGCCTTCATAATTCCCTCGTTGCAGTGAGCCCCCGTTCCAAGCAAGCTATGGCCAATCTCATGGGCGATGGCATGGCCCAGGTAGGAGGCCTCCAAAGTCCGATTCCCCCTGGCGAACCTTTCGACTGCATCGCAAGAAAGGGTGGCCAGAGAACCCCCTGTTTCGGAAGCGAAGGAGAGCCCCAATACGGTGTGGGCCAAGCCGGTCTCTTGATCAAAAGTATGGTCCAACAGTCGGATAGCCAAATGACTCGGTCCTGGCGGTTGCTGGCAAGCTGCCGGAATTGATTGGTGTTCCGGGACGGGGCGGCAATTCAGCCAGTTAATCTGTATTCCTGCCTGTTCAAATATAAACGCTACCCTGGCCCTGATTTCTGTGATTTGGCCGGACGAAAGGCGTGTGTAATTGAAAACCAGCAGTGTAAGTTCCGGCTTGGGTTCTGAATTCCGGGCAGATGCAATTGGCGGAAATTGAAGAACGGAAGAAAGGAGGGCAAAAGAAACAATCGATCTAACCCTAAACGAGCTTTTCATGGCATTCACCTCCGGGTGATTCGCGAGATGACGCCAGATTCGTTCAGCTCAGCCGCTACCTCAATGCAAGGACCATCAGGTGTTGCCCAGATCTCGATCAATTCATTTGATGTTGCTGGAAAACCCGGGCCGAGTGGTGACCCGCGAAGAGTTGCAGCAGCGGCTCTGGCCAGGAGACACCTTTGTGGATTTCGACCACAGCCTAAACGCAGCCATCCAGAGGCTCCGCGAAGCGCTCAATGACTCAGCCGATACTCCCCGCTATATCGAGACCCTGCCTCGCCGCGGCTACCGATTCATCTGCCCAACTGAGCAATCCGGGGAGGTAGCGCAGCCCCGGTTCGTGGGGCTGCGGCTTTTTCACCCGCTAAGACCAAGAGCCGCAGAGTCAAGAACCGACTCTGCGCTACAGGGTGCCGCCGATTTGAGTCAAGAGGGAAGAGGGACCGTACCTGGGGCGAAGTGGCTGGGGCGGAGGGCTATATGGATAGGGTTGATAGCTGCCATCGTGTTGGGGATTGGCCTCACGGGCTGGCTCTTTTACTCAAGACGCTCTGTCACGCCTCCTCTCAAAGTTCGGAAATTCACCAGTTTTCGAGGCGTTGAAACCGACCCGGCAATTTCCCCGGATGGCAACCAGGTGGCTTTCTGCTGGAATGGGGAAAAACAGGACAATTTCGATATCTACGTCCAACTCATTGATGGGGGGAGACCCTTGCGGCTCACGACCAACCCGGCTGACGATCACGAACCCGCTTGGTCTCCTGATGGACGCCGCATCGCTTTTAACCGGTACACGCCCCAGGGATGTGAGATTCTTATCATTCCGGCCTTAGGAGGAGAGGAGAGGAAGTTAGGTATGACTGAGTCGGTGGATTGGACTAATCTCCTGAGAGGCAAGATGTCGTGGTCTCCGGATGGGAAGTTCCTGGCAATAACGGAGAATAATCCATCGGAAAGTACCAGCAGGATCTGCCTTATTTCCACGGAAACAGCCGAGAGGCAGCGATTAACTTCTCCCGCCCGGGGCGTTTGGGATAGTGTTCCTATTTTCTCTCCGGACGGGAAAACTCTCGCATTCTTGCGTAGCTCCATCCCCTCTACCGGATTGTTCGTTCTTTCGCTGGTTGATGGGAAGGCCAGCGGGCCTGTCTGAGGACGAGGCAAGTGGAGTTCACGCCATCTATTTCTACAGTTTCGCCACTCTTGACCTCGATAGGCTGTTCACAATACCGAAGGGATTGAGTTCTTATCGGTTTGCTGGGAACCTCGCCGTTTCCTTCGATGAACGATCGATTCTTATAGCGGCGTTAGAACGAGTTGAGAGCGACCTGGTGCTGGTGGAGAATTTCCGGTGAGAAGGGCAGTGGCGAGTGGCCAGTGAAGAGTAAGGCCAAAGCGAAAGCGCCTCGCAGACCTTGATGCTCTCAACATCTGCAATCATGAGCGGGGGGACGAAACCAAAGGGGAAGAAGACTCCTGGGGTTATGATTTTTCCAGAATCCTAGTGCAGTAATCCATCCTTCACAAAAGCCGCACCCTTTCTTATTTGGATTTGATGTC
>DATKMG010000034.1:0-4703 GCA_035541995.1 Terriglobia bacterium | reverse complement strand
ATTCTATTGGGAAATGTAGTGCCTTATTTATAAGGAGACTGCTTCTGGAGTGCGGCTCTTGCTTGACGTGTCATTGCTTTTTATGACTGGAAGCGCTGCTTCAGACCTGTAGGATGCGTTAGCCGCAGTTTGGCGTAACGCATATCCAGGCTTGGTGCATTACGGCGAAAAAGGCCTTACGCACCCTACCTCCTAGCTTCCAGCAAATCAGCCAGTAGCCGTCCGGAGCCAAAGCGGTGTCGCCGGCGGAACTGCTGTTCCGCCCTTGCCACCGCACTCCATAAAAAGGTTGAGCATCGAATCATCGTCATTTCAGCATGGCAGTCCAGCCGGTGAGCAGGGTGAGAGGAGAAGTGGAGTTGGAGTGAAACGAGTTGATCAGAAAACTACCATCAGGCGAAACGTCGTACTGGAAAAAGGAGTGGTTGGGGGCGACGATGCGGGTCTGGAAGAGCATGTGCGGCGCGCCTTCCGGCCCAATCTTTGGGTCGAAGTTAACTGCCATGAGCTTCCTGTCAGGCTGAATGTAGAAGATCTGTCTGCCATCGCAACTCCAGCGGGGCTGTGCACCGTTGTTGGAGATCTGGATGCGCCGGTCGAGGCCCGGGAAGGGCTGGACAAAGATGTCGGACTGGCTACCTGACGCCGAAATGTAGGCGATCCACTTGCCGTCAGGCGAGAATTGGCCTTCGGCCAACCAACCATCAAGGCGTGTCACCCGGTCGTCGACGGCGGAATAAACTTCCAAGTGCGGAAAGCCTTTCGCAAAAGCCATAAATACCAGGTGACCATCGGGGGACCAGTCATTGGCGATTAAAACGTGTCCACCCTCTAGCACCACTTGGGCTGAGCCTGAGCCATCGGACGGGATCTCCTCGATGGTGTCCATAGAAGTGGTAGTGTAGGTAATTTTGCTGCCATCGCTGGACCAGATCGGCGTCTGCCAGATCACCGTATCGCTAAGTCGCGTGCTGATGTCGCGCCCGAGGTCGTAGATGTGGGCATTGTACTTGCCATTGTGCTCATCATCGGAAGCGACTGCCAGAAAACGTCCATCCGGAGAGAGCCGTGGGTCCCTGTACCCGCCCTCACCTGGCCTCCTGGGCCGGGTCAGCCGACTGGTGCAAGAATTGTCTAAGCGGAGAAGGAATAAACTACGGCGAGGGGGGGGCAAGAGCGTCGTCAGTGGCGCCAGCCGAGCTGATCCCTATGCCACTGAGACGCGTTGGCCAGCAAAAGTACAGGTTGCGTGCCGAAAGAAGCGGATCAGGGGCATTTATCCATGCCTACTAATGCTGGGCGTCATTGTCAGGTAAACACTTAGATTCCAGAAACGGGTGACGAAAAGAAACAGGCTATTGATAAACTCCACACCAATGCCAAAACACTAGTTCGACTACGACCCTCAGGCAGGAATCTTTCGCCGAAAGCGCCGGCGAGATTGACACAAAAGGACGGCTCGGCGAGTCGTCCCTACCTTGCGCAGAGAGACCCTTGAAATACACTTTCAGACGACGTCTAGGGTTTCAAATATCGGTCCAACCACTCAAGAACGGTCCTGTACCATAAGCGGCTGTTCTGAGGTTTCAACACCCAGTGCCCTTCGTCAGGAAAATACAGAAGGCGGGACGGAACACCTCGCCGCTGCAGCGCTGAGAAGAGTTGGAAAGCCTGGCTGTCAGGAACACGAAAATCGAGCGCCCCTTGAACGATCAGCAATGGCGTTGTGATATTCGCGACGAAGCTCGAAGGCGAGTCCTTGTCATAAGACTTGGCCTTATCCCATGGTACGCCTCCATGCTCCCATTCGTCGAACCAAAGCTCTTCCGTCTCGCCATACATGCTGCGATTGTCGTAGACTCCATCATGGGAGACAAGCGCCTTAAATCGGTCAGTCTGTCCCGCAATCCAGTTGATATAGTATCCTCCGGCACTGGCACCCGCCGCACCAATCCGATTCCTGTCGACGCAAGGTAGAGAAGCCAGGTAATCGGTAGCAGCCATCAAGTCCCGATAGGGGGCACCTCCCCAGTCGCCGGAAATCGATTCCACAAATTTCTGGCCGTAGCCGGTCGATCCATGGTAGTTGGTCATCATCACAACGTATCCGTGAGCGGCAAAGATCTGCGCATTCCATCGGTAACCCCAGGCATCCTCCCAGGCAGCTTGCGGACCGCCGTGAATGAGCAGCAGGCCCGGATATTTCTTATTGGGATCGAAAGCCGGCGGTTTTACAAGCAGGCTCTGGGCCTCGACATTCTCCGCCCCCCTGCTCAGCACTGGCTCTGCCGGATTCATATCCAGTTCCGCTACCAGCGCGTCGTTGATGTGAGAGAACGGCTTGATTTTCTCTGCACCCATAAAGGTAACTTCATAGATCTCCGTGGGTCGCGTCAGAGTAGAACTGGTACAAAAGAGCCGTTTGCCATCAGGACAGATTTGGAGTTCGTCGAAGAATCCGTCAGCCACCTTTTCAGCACGCGGGTGGGTCAGGGATGTCCGGAAGATGGGTTGCCTGGAACGCTCGGCGGCCGTGAAGAAAATGGTGTCATTGTCTTGGCCCCAGACAAACCCGATTACCCACTGGTCAAAATTGGGCGTGACATCCTTGATGGCTCTAGACTCCCGGTCGTAAACGCGCAGACGGAAGAGGTCCGATTCATAACCGTTGCGCTCCTGGGAAGTGTAAGCGATGTAGCGGCCGTTCGGGGAGTATTGGGGTGAGGCGTCCGAACCGTGGATACCCGGCGTGATATCTTTAGCTTCGCCGCCCGTGACAGATACCAGATAGAGATGGTTGTTGGTAGTCCAAGCCACAGCACTGGGTGGTTTGCTCCGGTTTGAAGTGTAGCAGACCTCTTTGCCGTCCGGCGAGACGGCGTAACCGTCGGGTGCCCCCAAAAAGAATGTGGGCGCATCATAGGCGCCGGGAGTGAGATCTTGAGGCGGTCCACCATTGGCAGAAACGGCAAAAAGGTGGGTATATTTGCCCTCTCGCCAGGAATCCCAGTGACGGAAGAGTAATTCGTCGATAATGCGGGCCTTCACTTTGCCTTTTTCAAATTCCTCCAGGCGTTTCCCGTTGCAGGCATCGTCAGCGCAATCCGGGTAGACTTGGGAAGTGAACAGCAGGGTATCCCCTCTACGCGCCCAAATCAGACCATCCGCCTCCGTGGAGATATTAGTGAGCTGGCGCGCCTCTCCGCCTTTGAGCAAGATGAGCCAGACTTGAGATTTACCCCCCCGAGTCGAGATAAATGCTAATGATTGCCTGTCAGGTGACCAACGGGGCCTGCTATCGGAACCGCTACCACGAGTCATCTGGATTGGCATACCGCCTTCGGTGGAGATCATCCAAATATGCTTGGTCTGCGTATTGGCCTCCAGATCTACTTGAGCCAAAACAAAGCCTATCCATTTTCCGTCGGGTGAGACCTGGGGATCAGAAATTCTCTGGACCTTCATCAAATCTTCGAAAGTAATAGGACGTCCGTTGGCAGCCAGACAGCTTACCGCAATTTCAAGCCAGATAAATCCAAGTCGTATGAGTGTTCGCATAGTGTCTCCCTTTAACCCGCGGCGATACAGTTGGCTGCCACTCTCCAGCTAAGTAACTGGTAGTTTCACAGTAAAGGTGCTGCCGCGGCCGATCTCAGAATCAACCAGGATTTCACCATTGTGCAACTGTACGATCTTAAACACGGTAGCCAGGCCTATTCCGTTGCCGTTGGCCTTGGTGGTGAAGTAAAGCTTGAAGAGTTTTGCGCGGTCCTCAGGCGAAATTCCAATCCCCGTGTCTTTGACTCGAATCTCCACGAATCCGTTTTGGACATCCCAGCCAATCTTGAGTTCTCCTCCTTTTGGCATTGCCTGGCACCCATTCAGAACGATGTTAAGCATGCACTGTTTAATCAGGTCGCGGTCAAGCCGGACCTTAGGCACCTGGTTTTGGTTTTCCAAAAGAATTTGCACGTTAAAGCGAGCGGCCTCAGTGAACGCCAGATTCACAACCTCCTGAATCATTGGACAGATCTCTACCTCCTGAAGGTTGACCTGAAGCGGTCTGTTGAAGTTCAGGAAGTTGCGAACCACTCTTTCCAATCGCTTGATCTCCTGAGTAATAATACTCAGATTCTTTTCCGCGCCCGATTCAGCACCGACCTTGGCCTTGAGCAGTTCCAAATGGATGACAATGGCGTTTAACGGGTTCTTGATCTCATGCGCGATGCCGGAGGTAAGCGAGCTCAGTGCTGCCAGCTTCTCAGCATACTCCAACTGGGATTCCAGCGTGGCGACGGTCTGCGGATCGCGGAAAACCACCAGTGCCCCCAGGCTCCGGTTGGATTCCTGGAGCAAGTGCACCCTGACTGTAATAGGACCGCCTGAAGAATGTAGCTGGACATTGGACTTCGTCAAGGATTGCCTCAGGCCAAAAGCTGCTTCAATCAGGTCAATTAGAGGATGTTCCCCCGGCAGGACCTCGTTCAGGGTCTTACCCAGTGCCGTTTCTGGCGTAAGGCCAAGCAGGCTCGCTGCCGAAGGGCTAAGCACTATGACTTGCCGCTCAGGGTTCAGAAAGATCAGCTTTTCTTCTAGGCTCTTGACGATCTGGCCGATGTTTCCTTTCAACGCATCAATCTCTTCCCGGTTGACTTCTAATCGCTGGCCGATTTCATTCAAGCCCAGGGATACCATCCCCAACT
>DATKMG010000033.1:0-28275 GCA_035541995.1 Terriglobia bacterium | reverse complement strand
GCATGTGGACTTTCCTCAATTCTCTGATTGGTTGCAGTCCCGCATCCAGATTTTTCGAGGAGACATAACCGGTGCAAGACTAGGCTTGAATGAAACCGACTACCGCCAATTGACAAGATCCACCGATTCCATGATTCACTGTGCGGCCTCGCTCAACCGCAAGTCTGAGAAGAGCTGCCTCAACGTGAATCTGCGAGGAACTCTGGAGGTCCTTCAACTTGTCCGCAGGGCGGTAGCGGACCACGGAATGAGGCGGTTCAGCCACATCAGTACGGTAGCAGTAGCAGGGCAGCGGTCAAATGAGACCGTCCAGGAAGACCGAGCCATCGAATGGGACCGGTCCGATTACGACCCATATGCGCGCACCAAGAAATTTTGTGAACACATGATCCGGGAGATTCTTCCCGATGTTCCTATCACCATCTTCCGCCCGAGCATTATTATGGGCGACAGCCGACACCCCCAGACCACACAATTCGACATGGTGCAGGCCTTTGTTTTCCTGGCCAGGCTCAGAATTCTTCCGCTTCGGCCCGATGCTCGTCTGGACATCGTCTCCAGCGACTTTGTCGCGGAATCCATCGTCGCTCTGCATCGGAAAGAAAAACCGCTTTTCGACACCTACCACCTCTCTTCAGGAGAGATGTCTCTGACCTGTAGGCAAGTCACCGACACACTCAGCAAGGCCAGGGGGCAATGGGGTCCACTCTATTTACCCGGACTGGCCGGCTCTTTCCGCGGATTGGTTAGTTGGCTAGCGAACCGTCGAGGCACGACCATCGGTCATTTGGCCAGTTTGATGAAGGCTTTTCTCCCCTATTTGCTTTGGAACACCATCTTTGATAATAGACGGGTGATCCAGGAAACCGGGAAAAGACCGGCACCATTCACCGACTACTGTTTTCCATTATTCCGGTTCGCTATGGAGAACAAGTTTTCCTTCCCTTACCAGGATTGGCCTCAGAGCGGCGGGAGGGCAATCCAATGATGGACGTGATTTTAGAACTCTGGGTGAGTGGGCTTGTCGAATTGTCGAAGCTTCAATGGATGCTGGGGATCGGCAAGCCCTGGGCTCCCGGTGTTCCCCTGAAGTTGCTGTTTGCCGGTTATAACGGGAACCGGAATACCGGGGCAGATGTTCGAGTGGAAGAGATGATCCGCCAGGTGCGGCAGATCTTGGGCGAGGACAACCTCGACCTGAGTGTTTTGTCCCATAACCTGGAGCTCTCCCGTGGGTATTTTCAGAATACCCGTCAGGTAAAACTTCCAGATATCTATCCTCCTTTTCTCTTCCGGGAAGTCAGTCAATACCATGGAGTCATTGCCTGCGAAGGCTCAATGTTCAAGAGCAAGTTTGCCAATGCCCTGACCAACATGATGATTGAGGCATTGGGTATCGCTGCCGCCCAGAATAAGCTTTCCGTGGGTTACGGTGCTGAAGCCGGCTACATGGATCCTTTCCTAGAGCGGATGTGTCGACGTTTCTGTTCTGACTCCCTGGTGATTACTCGAAATGAGGAATCACAGGCCGTACTCGGAAAACTCGGCGTGCCCACCGAGCTGGGAACAGATACCGCTTGGACCTTTGAGCCTCTAGGCCCTGAGTTTGGAAACAAAGCTCTGCGTGAGGCTGGTTGGGACGGCCGAATCCCGGTCCTCGGTCTGTGCCCGATCAATCCCTACTGGTGGCCGGTTCGTCCTTCGCTCGCGAAGCTCGTGTTGAGAAAGAGCTTGGAGATGTATCGCGATAGCCACTACCGCTCAATCTACTTTCACAATAATGGGCGCCGGGTTGAGGAAGCATTTCTCGGCTACCTGAAAGCCTTTTCCAGTGGTGTGACTTCATTTTGTCGAGATCATCGGGTCTTTCCGGTCATGATTGGTATGGAGGCTCTGGACCGCAGGGCTTGTGAAATGATGGCTCGCCATTTGGGAGGGGTTCCTCTGTTTATCTCAGACCAGTATGATATGTACCAGCTCGTCAGCATTCTCCGGTCCTGTCATTTGCTGATTTCTTCAAGGTACCATGCCATCGTGACCTCCATGCCCGCCCTGATTCCTTCTGCCGGAGTCGCCATGGACGAGAGAATTCGCAATCTCATGCGAGAACGAGGCCAAAAGGATCTTCTCCTTGAAGTGGATGATCCGGATCTTGATGACAAGTTGGTTGACGTTTTGGTCAGGCTGAAGCGTGAGGGCAATGAATTGCGCCAGGCTATTGGCCGCACGGTCGTGCGCAATCTCAAGGTGATGGGCCGGATGGGGGTTTACTTCCAGGAGCACGTGCTGCAACGGTACCCGGAATTCCCAGTGCGGCTTGGCCCACTGTCGTGGGAGAGTTACCTTCCAAGCATGGGGCTATCCCTTCAAAGACTGGTGGAGACTTTCGAAGAATAAAACAGAGCGGCATGAATTTTCTGCAAATTATTTTCCAGAAGCTAGCCCAACAGCGCGATAAGCCTATCCTCTACGAAATCCATGGCTCTGAGTTGGTAGCAACCACTTGCGGCCAGTTGCTGGCCGATATCTGCAGAGTCCACCACGCATTGGGTCAGGCAGGGTTAAGGCCGGGAGACCGCTGCGCCTTGCTGGGACCGAACAGCAGCCGTTGGGTGGCCTTCGATCTGGCAATCATGGCGGGAGGAGGTATTGCTGTCCCGCTATACTCTCGCCAGGATCCCGATGAATTGGTCCAAATGATGAAGGACTGCGCTCCCAGGTTGCTATGCTGTTCCGAGGAGCGTTGGCGCCAGACCTTTGACTCAGGCTGGAAAGAGGCCCCCAGAATTCTGACCTATGATCAAATCCTCGAAACTAATCCGTCCTCCGGTTTGGAGGATTCTGAGCTAGCGAAGGCTATCGCCCCGCTACCGGAAGTCTCCCGCGATGACCATCCGGTCACAATCATTTACACTTCCGGCACCTCAGGAGAGCCAAAGGGCGTAGTCTTAAATGTCAAGAACTTGAATTTCATGTTGGAACGGACTACTTCGCGCCTTGAGGAGTTGATGGCGAAGTCCGAATCCCCTGGAGAGCATCGGGTCTTTCATTATCTCCCTTTTTGTTTTGCCGCGTCCTGGATGACGCTGCTGAGCTGCCTGGTTCGGAACAATAGTCTCATGATTTCTATGGACCTGAACCGACTGGCAGACGAGATCCTGATCGCCGCCCCCCACTACTTTGTAAATGTCCCCGCCGTTCTGGAACGGGTTCGCAATGGGGTGAGCGCTCAAATTCACAAGAAAGGTGGAATAGCAAAGTATCTCTTTGAGCGCGGGCAGGAAGCATGGTTTCGGGATTGCATGGGTCGGAAAAGAAGGGGAGATGATTGGTGGCTGGTTTTGGCCAGATGCCTTCTTTTTCCGAAAATCAAGTATAGATTTGGTCCCAATCTGAGAGCGTTGATTTGTGGATCCGCCCCATTGGCTGAAGAAACTCAGCAGTTCTTCAAGATGATTGGGATTCCAGTTCTGCAAGTCTATGGATTAACGGAAACTACTGCAATCTGCACGATGGACAAGGTGGACAGCTTCACTCCTGGTCGCGTTGGCCCGGCCATCCCGGGCATTGAAATGCTGCTCGGGATAAATGATGAAATTTTGGTCCGAGGTCCCAATGTCTTTCCGGGGTACTGGAATCGTCCCCGGGCTTCTGCAGAAATGCTGCGTGAGGGCTGGCTCCACACCGGTGATCAAGGGGAAATCGATGCCGCCGGGAACTGGAGAATTATCGGTCGACTCAAGAATCTAATCATTACCAGCGGGGGACATAATATCAGCCCTGAGCCCATCGAGCAGAAGCTACAGGTTCTGTTACCAGAGGCCGAACATGTGATGGTTGTGGGCAACGGTAGAAAATTTATATCCGCGCTCATTACGGGCCAGATGAACCAAAAATCTGCTGCAATGGCCGTTGAGAAGCTCAACCTGCAGTTGCCACACTATAAACAGGTTCGTCGCTTCTACCTCTGTCCAGAACCTTTCAGTGAGATGAAGGGGTTCCTGACAGTCAACAGGAAACTCCGGCGCTCCGCCATCGAAGAGCATTATAGAGAGGAAATCGAAGCGCTTTACCTTGTGGCTTCGCAGCCTATCGACGCCACCGGCAACACTAATCGGGAGTAGGAAAACTGAGAATAATTACCTCGCCCTGGTTTTGTGATTGCTACCGTAAATTGAACGCCCGGCACTTTCCTTACTTGCATTCTTTCAGTTTGAGAGGGGATACGGTCAAGGGGCAAGTAGTCCGGCGCATCAAATAGGCGCTCGGCAACGGGGCAACGGGTTCCGTTTTTGTGTTTTGATTGGTTCTGTCTTAAGATATGCATTCATCTCCTCGCCGGGTAGTAGTGTGTCAGAGACTATGGTATTGGCTAAGCGCTTGTTGCGGGCAGTCTGCATTTGGGTAGGCATCGGTCTAGTTACTCTGTCAGCCTGGGGTTGGCAGAGAATATCAACATTCTGGGACCAATTACCTCGAGCCCTGCTGATGCCGGTCTGGCTAGGACTTGCGATCTACGGAGCGCTGAGAGATACCCATACTAGTACGTCCGGGGGCAAATTAGAGATTCGCAGGCATCGCCGCTTTTTTTGGCAGGTTGTACTTCCCGTGTTGACTCTTTGGTTTATTTACCTGCCTTTTGCGGATTCTCATCAGTTGGGAATTTACGCAGCGTCCTGGATCCGCTGGGCTGGGTTAATAGGATTCACACTTTCCATGGGTCTTCGGATCGAGTCGATTCGGGCCCAGGGCCCACAATTCAGCATGGCTGTGGCCATCCAGGAAGGGCACAAACTGGCCACACACGGCCCGTACCGGATCGTTCGACATCCAGCTTACCTGGGAATAATTGGAATCATCCTGGGAATCTCCTGGGTGTTTGCCAACTTTCTGGTTGGAATCCTTATGTCGCTTTTCGTGTGGATTTGGATGGAAACTCGGATCATTGAGGAAGAAAAGCTACTGGTTGGCGAGTTTGGTGATCGATATAATCAATATAGACATAGGACTGCCAAGTTACTGCCTTTCGTATACTGACATGTTGGATTCTTTCCAAGGGGCCACCCTTTCCTGGAGACTCTCCGGGGCCATCGTTGAATTGGCACTGCATCACCCGCCCTGCAACGAAATTGGCTCGGTGACCCTGGGGGAACTGGAGCAATTTGTCGAATGTCTTCAGGCCCAGATCTGCAGCGTAAGAGCACTAGTCATTCACAGCCTTCTGCCTTCTGGTTTCAGTGCGGGGGCCGACTTGAGAGAACTCTACCGTGGCCTTCAACCATTGACTCCCGAAGCGCGTGCGAGAGGGGTTCGAGGTTTCCTGGAGAGGATTCATCGCGTCTTCAACTTCATCGATGCTGCTCCCTTTGTCACCATCGCAGCGGTTCATGGGGTCGCATTTGGCGGAGGCTTTGAACTGGCATTGACATGTGACCTGATGGTCGCAGACCGGACTGCCCGATTCTGCTTTCCGGAATTGCGTCTAGGGCTTATTCCCGGATTCGGCGGGATTCCTCGGTTGAAGAGGGATTTGGGGAATGCGCTAATCAGGGACCTGTTGTTTACCGGTCGTAGCTTCAATGCCAACAAAGCCTCAGCTGCGGGACTGGTGAGCCAATTAGTCGGGGAAGGCCAGGCGCTACGTGCGGCTAGAGGGATTGCTATACAGGTCACCAAGTTTGATCAGGCAGCAGCCCAGTCTGTCAAGCAGTTCATCAAGTCAATCCCGGAGCAGGAACTAAAGCAGGAGATCACTATCTTTTGTGAGTTGTTTAACCGCCCGGTCGTGGAAGCGGCGCTCCGCAAGTTTGTCGAAAGCACGGAACTGCAACCCTACTTGCCTTAGAAAGCGGGCAAATGCGTTTTCAGATAATTGAGGTCGAGCGAACATGGCGCCCACAATGGATCAAACCTTGCAGCAGCTCCTGATTCTGGCTTCCCAGCACTTCAAGGTGCCCCTGGCCGAACTCAACCCCGACGATGATTTTTTCAAGCGGCTCGGCATCAACAGCCTCCAGGCCCTCGACTTGCTGACACGACTGGAGAACCAATTCAACGTGGAACTACCCGATTACGAACTGCAGGGTGTAACGGATTTCCGCACCCTGGCGGAGCGCATCCAATCCCGACTGTAATGAAGAGGCCCCAAGCCCCCGACCTTTCCCCCTATCAGTCTCTCGGTGAAGCCTTGCGAGCGGCTCTCGACCGCCACGAAGAACAGCTCGCTTTGATTGAAGCGGAACGGGAACGGGAAAACTGCAGGTTGACCTACGCTGACTTTAAGCAAGCTGCCGGGCCGGTAGCTCTGGCCATTCAAAAGTACGGCTTTCAGGAGGGCGATCGGGCTGCCATCCTGATGTCCAACCAGTCCAAGTGGTTGATCGGGGCCTATGCCATTTTTTACATTGGTGGCGTACTGGTTCCTATAGACTTCAAGCTGACAGCATTGGAACAGCTTCCCCTTCTGGCCCATGCTCGGGTCAGGGTTCTGATAGTCGAATATCCGCTCTGGAGAAGTCTGACACAAGCTAAGGGCTTTGCAGACCTTTCTCTGCCCTTCATTCTAGTGACAGAAGCACCCCCAAAAGCGAATTTGAACGGAGCCAGGCGCTGGGAGGATTGTTTAGAAACAGGGGAACCCGCCTTCGTGCGACGTCGTAGGTCGGATTTGGCCTGTATTGTCTATTCCTCCGGAACCGGTGGACAAGCCAAGGGCTGCATGCTGACTCACGACAATTACCTGGAGCAATGCCAGTCTCTGATGACATGGTATCCATTTTGGCCCGGTGTCCGTTATCTCAGCATCTTGCCCACAAACCACGCGATTGACTTCATGGTGGGGTTCATAGGCCCATTTGTCTGTGGCGCCACGGTGGTTCACCTTCGCACTCTACGGCCGGAATATCTGAAAGAGGCGTTCTCTCGGTTCGGGGTTACCTATGTGAGTGTTGTCCCCATGGTATTAAAGGCCCTGCAGGCTGGCCTCCAGACTCGTTTTAATGAATTGCCCACTTTCAAACGCTCGTTACTTCAGGCGACGATCATGGTGAACCGGTTTCTGACTAGGAGGCGGCCTTGGGTGGAAGTGAGCCGCCGTCTGTTCCCTCAGATTCACAAGGCATTTGGCAATGAACTGCTGGCCATCATCACCGGGGGTGCATTCGTGGAACCTTCGACCCTGCAGTTCTTCTATGACTTGGGGATACCCGTTGCTAACGGGTACGGACTAACCGAAGCCGGAACCGCTGTCACTGTCAACGACTTGAGCCCTTTTCGAGCCGATACGGTCGGCAAACCTCTGCCAGGCGTGGAAATCAAACTGGTGGATCTCAACGACGAAGGCATCGGGCAGGTGGCCGTACGGGGCCGGACCGTGATGGCTGGCTATCTGGACGATCCTGAACTTACGGCAGAAACCATCGTCAACGGCTGGCTAATGACGGGAGATTTGGGCCGAGTTGACCGCACTGGCCACTTGCTGCTCGTTGGCCGCCTCAAGAACATGATCATTACTGAGGGGGGTAAGAACATCTATCCTGAAGATATTGAATCGAACTTTAACGGTCTCGCCGTCAAGGAGTATTGTGTGTTCGCGGTGAACTTCGTCTGGAAGCAGAAAACTCTCTTAAATGAACAATTGATGATTGTGCTTCATCCGGACTCTGCTTTGGGTCTGACTCCTGCTGTTATCCACGACCTCCAAGCTCGCAATCGCCGGTTGGCTAGCTTCAAAAGGATTAGCGGGTACGCCGTTTGGGGAGAGGATTTCCCACGCACGGCTTCCCTGAAAATCAAGCGGGGCGTTTTGGCTGACCAAATTGCCAACCGTTTGTCTCGTGATCAGGCACTGCAGGTTTTGTGAGGTTCCGCTCTTCCATGCGTATCGTCGAGTACCGTAAGGGACTAATTATTTTCTGTCGCGAAACTCGGCAAGAAGGCTCCCCTACTTGGATAAGGAGGGGCATCCGCAGCCACAGGCCGCGGCGGGGTGGTTCGAACAACCCTGGAAAAGGTAAGCCATTATCGGTAATGCGGCAACTCGCACCGCCCCAGCGGCGCTGTGCGCCACATCCCCTCCTCAGCCAAGGAGGAAGTTTTCCTGCAGTACTGTGGCTCCATGACAAAGATAATTAGAATGTGTCGTTGTTCGGGCATCGCAGTTCCTCCCAACAGGATAGAGATGTTACATGGAACCGTATCTCGCAATTGTTAATCCTGCAGCTGGAGGCGGGCGGTGCGGAAAACTGGCCCCTTCGGTGATTGCGGGATTACGTGCCCAAGGGGTCGCTATCGAAGTGAGATACACCGAGGGCCGTGGACACGGACTCCATGTAGCTCGGGGGGCTTATTCCTCCGGCTTTCGTCGATTTCTGGCAGTGGGAGGCGATGGGACGAGCTTCGAGATTGTCAACGGACTGTTTGCCATGAGTCTGCCAGAGGAACGGATTACTCTGGGGTTTCTCCCTCTCGGGACAGGGAATTCCTTTCTACGAGACTTCGGGCCGGGCACACTGGAATTTGCTCGAGAGGTCATCCTGTCTGGCCAGACAAGACGGTGTGATGTTCTGTGTCTGAACCACGGGGGAGGAAAGCTCTACTATATAAACTTGATGAGTATCGGTTTCACGGCTGAAGCGGGAGAGTTGACTAACCGGTACTTCAAACGGCTTGGAGTGCCTGGCTACCTTGCTGCCATCCTGGTGTGCTGGTTACGTTTGCATTATCCGGTTTTCCCATTTCGCTTGGACGAGGACTCAGAACTTGACCTGAGGCCTAGCACGTATTTGACGTTCTCCAACAGCCGCTATACCGGCGGTGACCTCATGATAGCTCCCACCGCTCAAACAGCGGACGGTCTGATCGAAATCACACGGGTGGGGGTCATCCGGCGATTCGATTTTGCCAGAACCTTTCCCCGAATCTATACAGGTGACCATATTCATCACCCATTGATCTCGCACACCCGGGCCCATCGAGTGGACTTTACCCTGGATAGAACCATCGACGTCATGATTGACGGCGAAGTGATCCATTGCCACCCCCAATCCATCGAGGTCTTGCCCTCGGCACTGGATGTGGTTGTGTAGCAAGCCAACAGCCGGGCGGAATTCGGGTACCGTGCCCGTGCTGGACGGAATTATCCGCATTCCGCCCGGATGAGGCTGCATAATCCTGGATCGAGTTGCTTTTCTTAAATTGATCGTGTGTTCAATCTAAACGTGTGTATTCTTAACGGTTGGGCTGCTGCTACGCGGCGCCGGGAGTTTGGACATTATTGAGGCATTGATGCCTTATGTGGAGTGCGCCGGCAGAGCGCGGGACGGTAGCCCCGCGCGGCGACGGCGCTTTGGCTTGAAATGCCCAAAGAGGCTCTGGATCAGCGATTCGGGCTGGGTCCTCGAATCCAAAGCGGTGTCGCGCGGAGGACCACTGTCCTCCGCTTGCCACCGCGCTCCAAAACAGGTTTGTGAGCTGGACACACGCTTCGTTCCCTGGATGTTATGACACGTGAATGAAGCGATTAATTGTGGCACCCTTGCTCTGAAAAGGCCGTCCTATGGAGGACGGTTTGCCAGCCAAGCATGGAAAAACGTCCAAACTCCAGTGGCCGCTACGCCGCCAGCCTGGACTTTGAGAATATTGCCTAAACGGCAGTGGCATGAGAAATGAAGAGCCGAGGGCTTGACTGCGGAATGATTTTCAGATTACCTTCCGGAGCGCTCTTTTATAAACATTGATGAAGAGATTCTGCTTAGTCATACGCAGCATCATTGTCTGGATTCTGAGCGGGCTTCACTTTTTTACCGTCTGTACATTCTTAGTGTTTCTCGGCATCTTCATTGACCCGCGGCGCAACGATTGGCCTCAACGATTCTTCTTCCGAAACATCCTTCGGGTAGCCGGAGTCAAATTCGAGGCCATATATTCACCCGGTTTTAACCGCCAACGGACCAGCATTTTCATCTGTAATCATGTCAACATTTTCGATGCCTTCGTCATCTATTCTGCTATCCCTCAGTTTGTTCGTGGTTTGGAACTGGATTCCCACTTCAAAATCCCTGCCTATGGTTGGATGATGAGGCGATTCGGAAATATCCCGGTCAGCCGTGGGGGTGGCCCATCGCAGTTTAAGCAAACCCTGGAACGCGTTCGATCACACATTCAAAATGGCATTAGCGTGATTGTCTTTGCGGAGGGGACTCGAACACTGGACGGGCATGTCGGACCGCTTCAGAAAGGGGCTTTCATTATTGCTCATCAAATAGGGGCTCCGATCGTTCCCATGAGTATTTGCGGGTCTTACCAGTTCAATCGGAAAGGCGACTGGATGCTCTACCCATCCACAATTACGGTTTATCTCCATGATACAATCGAGACCAGGGATATTCCGCGAGCCGAACTCGAAGGCCTAATCGAACGGGTTCATCACATCATCTCTGATCCTGTAGACCTCTCTCTGTCGACCCATCCCGTCAGTTTATAGATGGACTGAGAAGATATGCAAGCGATGAAGAACTTACTGGGTCTGCGTCGTCGATATGGGGTTCCCTATTGGATCCCCAGCACGCGCTGGATTTGCTCGAGTGAAACTCCCTTGGTTTCAGGCAGGTACTTCCACACCATGACTAATTGAAGGACCATCATGCCCGAGAAGACGGCGAAGGCCACCCCGCCGGACCATTCGGCGATGATGGGGAAGGTCCAGCTGACCGCCGCACACCACGCCCAGTGGACAAAGCTCCCAAACGCCTGTCCTCTGGCGCGAACACGATTGGGAAAGATTTCACTGATGAAGACCCAGATGACAGATCCCTGGGAAAAGGCAAAGAAGGCGATATAGCCAATCAAACTCACCAGAACAAGTCTTCCCCCAATTCCACTGTAAAAAGCGAAAGACGTGCTGGCGAGGCAAGCTGCCAGTCCAGCAGCTCCGATCAGCAACAGCCTCTTTCGACCAAAGTGGTCAATGACCGACATTGCGACCAACGTGAATATTAGATTAGTCAACCCGATGATAACAGCTTGAAACAGAGCACCGGCCTGTGCGGCCCCCGCCATTCGAAAGATATCGGCAGTGTAGTAGATCAATGCGTTGATGCCGCTCAACTGATTAAAGGTCGCGACCATAATCACAAGCAGGATGGGCTTGCGATACTTTTTCTGAAAAAACGGCTCGTCAGCGCTAACAGTTTCCTCGTGCAGCGATTCGACAATCTCCTCTAACACTTGTGCGGGAGCCTCGTTACCCAGATTTCGAAGCACCGCGAGGGCTTCGTCACGGCGATGCCGTTTGACCAGCCAGCGTGGGCTTTCAGGAATTGGCAAAAGGAAAATGAAAAATAGCGCAGCCGGCACTGCAACGATCCCGAACATCCACCGCCAGGCAACCGTGTCGCCTCCGGAGGGCGAGGCGGCGAGCAATGAAGCGACGACGTAATTTGAGAAGTAAGCCGTTAAAACGCCCATCACGATGTTCAATTGGCTGACAGCCACCAATCGTCCACGTACCTGGGGCGGGGAGATCTCGGCTATATACATCGGGGAGACTACTGAAGCGCCCCCAATAGCAAGCCCTCCAATGAAACGGGAAACAATCAATGCCCACCAACTCCAGGCCAATGCACAGCCCAGACCCGACACGAAATAGAGAACGGCCAGAGAAACCAGAACAGGCTTGCGTCCGAACTGCTCGGCAGGTCTGCCCGCCGCTATCGAACCGACTATTGTCCCGATTAGAGCGCTGGCAACCGTGAATCCGAGTTGGCCGCTGGCCAGATGGAAGACGTGTCGCAGTGCTTCGGTCGTGCCAGAGATCACAGCGGTATCAAACCCGAACAGGAATCCGCCGAGGGCGGCTACCAGCGTGCTGCCTAAAAGGTAACGGTTGATTTTCATGATGAACGAAGCCGGAAACCAGAAGTTAGAACGATCCTGACCCCAGCACCTTTCTGAGGCTATCTGCCGGAAAGAGGGCACATTCTCTCACATCGGGTGTGAATGTCAAGGGATCGCATGAGTAGAAGGCTCTCCAGGTTTGGTTTGGCTCATCCACTCCAAAGACTCACGCAGGCAGGCAAGAAACAGAGTCCACCCCCGCACCTAAGGACCTATACCGCATCCAATCTGCCCTTTAACTGGATCATGCATTGAACCAGGAAGCCCTGGAGGGGATCCATAGACAGTTTGGGGTCGGGCAACAACAGTGGACGGGGCGTCTAGAGAGAAGAAAGAAAGACTCATGTTGCCATCAGCATTTGGATACCGGACCCCATTTAGTGGCTAAAAGGCAGTCGCCCCTGCTTCCGCCACGGCATGGTCTTGGTCTCCACTCCCTCCGCTAACCCCGATTGCTCCAACCACCTTGCCGTCGCGCTTAAGAGGTATCCCACCTGCAAAGATCATTATCCGTCCGTGGTTGGAAGCGTGTATCCCAAAGAACTGTCCACCCGATTGGCTATGTGCAGCCAGATCTCTGGTGGAGATGTCAAAAGCACGTGCTGTGAAAGCCTTGTTAATCGAAATATCGACACTGCCAATCCAGGCTCCATCCATTCTTACGTGCGCAACTAAGTTACCCCCTCCATCTGCGACAGCTATGTTCATGGGCTGTCCGATTTCTGTAGCTTTTTTCTCTGCCGCCGCGATTACCCGGCGTGCATCATTGAGCGTCACCATATGTTCTTCTCCTTCCAACAAAAATGAGTGGGTAATAACTAATCGAATTGTTTCCTATTTCACCACAATTGACCATTGGGTCTCAAGGCCGATTAGACAACTCACGGCGCAGAGAGAATTGACCTCTTCTGGCTTCGTGTTTCTGGCAATTGCCTCCTACATGCTATGGTTGTTAAGAAAGTGATGTCCCCTTTGATTTCTACTTGCTTGCCTGATTCCAAGAACCCATCTAAACTGGGCGGAATAGTTGGAGGTGCCTGTTTCTGGAGGATCTGGCAAGCTATAATGGTCTCGGGTTTCGAAGGATAGGGAAATACATCATGGTATCCCGCATGGGAGTGTCCCTCCACTTTCTCTGGTCCGGACGACCGAGGGAAAATCCTTGTCCAGGGCCTTTCCCTGTGCGAGGGCGGGAAATTCCCACAATAGTGAAGCATGATCTGTTCAACCTCACCACCGCAGATAAGAAGGGGTGTCTTGGGAGGAGTGTGGGAGCCGATCTCCGAGCGGCGACCAGTAAAACCCAGGAACTCGCCGCGCGGGAGCGCGGCAACCACCTTGAATCCCCTATCTTCATGAATGCCGCCGTCCTGTCTCTGGTCATCCCGTTCCTAGCTGCTTGTGGCGGGCCCTCTGGCCAGCCTCCGGCATCGAAACCCGGTGGCATGAAGTTCATTACCATCGTTAAGTCGACGGGTTTTAATTGGTTCAGGCGGATGGAGACCGGCGTCCAGAAGTTCTCTACGGAGACCGGGATTCAGGCCGTGCAACAGGGCCCTTCCAAGGCCGATGCGGCGCTCCAGGTGCAAGTTATTGAGGATGCGATAGCCCAGAAACCACAAGCGATCCTGGTCGTCCCCTTTGAGGTCGAAGCCGTCGAGCCTGTCCTCAAGAAGGCGCTGGATCAGAAAATTGTAGTCATCACACACGAAGCCTCCAATATTGATGGCTCGAGTGCTGCTTACGATATCGAGCCCTTCGATAATGCAGCATATGGCCGGCACATCATGGACGAGATCGCCGGGGGAATGGGAAGCGAAGGTAAATACGTTGTGTTTGTTGGCAGTCTCACCTCCAAGTCACACAACGAATGGGTGAATGCCGCCATCACCTATCAGAAAGAGAAATACCCGAAGATGCAACTGTCGGGAACCAAGAATGAAACAGGCGATGACCCCCAGAAAGCCTACCAGATCATGAAGGATTTACTCAGGACCTATCCGGACATCAAGGGAGTACAAGGCTCGGCGGCCACCGATGTAGTCGGGGCAGCTCAGGCCATCCAGGAAGCGGGATTGTCCGGCAAGATCACCGTGGCAGGCACGAGTCTACCTTCTTATGCCAGTGAGTTGCTGAGGTCAGGGGCCATCAACGTCATCAACTGTTGGGACCCTGCCCTGGCTGGCTATGTCATGAACAAAGTGGCCCAGATGCTGCTGGAAGGTAGAAAGATTGAGGATGGCATGAATCTGGGGGTTACCGGTTACAACAGGATCCGGTTGGCTGGGAAAGTCATTTACGGTGATGCGTGGGTTGACATCAACAGTCACAACATGAATCAATATCCCTTTTGAGTTACCCAGGCTAATTTCAGATCACAGAGAACCTCCTTCTCAAAGTGAGTCTCACACCTTGCGCGAGGAGTGCGGGTGCCTGCCTAAACTTAAAAAGGGAATCAACTGACAGGATTGGGGCTGGTTCATATGACGATGGCCATCAGAAGGCAGACATGAGCCGAGAGTTGATTCGCCTTGACCATATCGGCAAGAGTTTTGCAGGTGTCAATGCGCTGAAGGATATCAGCTTGACTCTCCATTCAGGGAAAATCTATTGCCTGGTCGGTGAAAATGGTTCAGGGAAGTCGACGCTGATCAAAGTGATTGCCGGCATCCACCAGCCAGATTCGGGAGAGATCGCGTTTCACGGAAAGGTTCTCCACCAATTCCATCCTATCGAAGCGATCCGGCAGGGTATTCAGGTTATTTACCAGGACCTTTCGTTGTTTCCTAATCTGACGGTGGCCGAGAACCTCGCCATCAATCACCTGATATCCCGGAAGCGCCATTGGGTCTGGCGGCGAGAGGTGCGGAAGATTGCGGTGGATGCGCTCCGGAAGATCAAAGCCAATCTGAATCTGGACGCTCGACTGGGGACCCTCCCAGTGGCAGACCGCCAGCTCATCGCCATCGCCAGGGCACTCCTCCAGAACGCCCGGTTGATCATTATGGATGAACCCACGACTGCGTTAACTCGGAATGAGGTGAACATCCTACAAGGTGTGATCCGTAACCTCAAAGAAGACGGCATCTCGATCCTCTTTGTCAGCCACAAGATCGATGAAGTAATGGAAATCGGCGAACACATCATAATTCTGCGCAACGGCGAGAAGGTGGTAGACCGTGCGACTACTGACCTGGACCGTAGCAGCGTGGTCCAGGCCATGACCGGCCGGGATGTGAAGCCGAAAGGGATCACATTTCCGCGAGTCGCTCAAGGCGCTCCAGCCTTGCTTAAAGTCGAAAGTCTCTCGTGCGCCGGGTTATTTTGCGATGTCTCCTTCGAATTGCGAGTAGGCGAAATTGTGGGCATTACCGGCTTGCTGGGCTCCGGGCGAACCGGGCTGGCACTCTCGTTGTTCGGCATATGTCCGGCGAATTCAGGCACCTTGACACTAGAAGGAGTACCGCTCAAAGTTAATAGGATTCGGGACGCACTTGCCAACGGCATCGCATATGTACCGGAAGATCGCTTGACTGAAGGCCTGTTTCTTACCAGGTCCATTGGTGAAAACATCGCGGTTCGCATTGTCGACAGTCTCGTGAGCAGGATTCACTTGCTGGATCATCAGGCAATCCAATCCAGGATTCGTGAATGGGTGGCTCGGCTTAAGATCCGCGCTTCGTCGACCAATCTGCCCGTCAGTAGTCTTTCTGGTGGAAACCAGCAGCGCGCAGTGTTGGCCAGGTGGCTGGCCAGCAACCCCAGGGTCCTCATTTTGAACGGGCCGACGGCGGGTATTGATGTGGGCTCGAAAGCTGAAATCCACGAAATCGTCCGTGATCTGGCAAAGAGTGGGATTGGCATCCTGGTTATATCAGACGATATCCCAGAACTCCTGGAGGTTTGTCATCGAATACTTTTAATGAAGAGGGGGCGAATTGCGGCGGAATTCGAGCGTCCGAGTATCACCGAGGCACGCCTGTCGGAGATACTGGTCTCAGCATGAATTGCAGTTTTCCCCGTTGCAGAGGATCCAATTGAATGGTCAAGCAGATTGCACAAACCCACGAATTCCTTATCGCCGTGACGATTGTCTTCCTGTCGATTGTGATTGGCTCGATCAATCCCGCCTATTTCTCTGTGGCCAGTTTGTTCGACCTGCTGCGCAATGCCACCGTCTATGGCATTCTAGCCATGGGGGCCTTGGTTGTGCTCATTTCGGGCGGGATTGACGTTTCCTTTCCAGCGATTGCAGCAGCTACCTCTTATCTGGCGGTGAAGATTCTGATCGCTACAGGCTACCAAGGCCCCACATGGTTACCTTTTCTACTGGCACTGCCCTTTGGCCTTCTGCTGGGAATGCTCAATGCAACGATCATCTCCTGGTTTCGCTTGCCTGCCCTCATCGTCACGTTGGGGACAGCCAGCATGACTTATGGTTTCGTGCTGTTCTTTATCGGTAATCTGACCCTTTACAATCTGCCAGCCGGGATGGTGTCGTACCGCACGATGAGCTTGATGACAGTCCGCGACCCCTTAGTTGGCACTTCCAGCCTGCATCCTTCTGTCCTCCTCCTGGGGGCGGCCGTTCTCGGAGTGTGGATTCTGTTGAGATTTACTTTGATTGGCAGAGGCATCTACGCTTTGGGAGGCAACCGCGAAGCCGCCGAACGCTCTGGATTCAATGTCCGCCTCATCGAGTATGTTGTTTACAGCCTGGCCGGCGTTCTGGCATCAATCGCCGGCGTCATTCAGGTAGTGCTCTACCGCAATGCCAACCCGGCTGCTCTCATGGGCACGGAATTGGATGTTATTGCTGCCGTGGTGTTGGGTGGCGCCTCGATAACTGGCGGCCGCGGCACAGTGATTGGCGCAGGGCTGGGGCTTATTCTGGTCACCATCCTAAAGAGCGGTCTGACTCTTGTGGGTATCTCCTCCGAATGGCAAAAAGTGGCCATCGGTATTGCCCTGATCCTTGGGGCTTCCATCCCGGCGATCCGCATGGCCCGGAGGAACTGGCCCATGACTTCGACCCTGCTGGAATGAGGGGAGAGGAAACGGGTGGTACGAAGAGGAAGATCGACTGATGCTCAAAGGTGAAGCTCGGAAGAGAGGAACAAGAGCGACAAGAAGCGTATCTAGCCCCACCGGCAGTTTGGGGCTGGACCCGCACGCCCTTTTCCTACTAGTTCTAGTCGGAATTCTCTTTGCACTGATGAGCTTGACCATGCCCCAGCAATTCCTGACCGTCGCGAATCTTGAATCAATGGCCTTCCAGATGTCGGAGATAGGTATCTTGACAGTGGCGATGGCGCTAGCGATGCTCATCGGTGGGATTGATCTTTCCGTGACTGCGATTGCAAACCTTTCGTCTATTACGGCGGGGTTAGTAATGGTCCATCTGACTAAACCCGGCGATCCGTCACCCTTGGTTCTGTCTATTGTAGTATTGGGAATCGTAGTAGCGATAACGGTAGGCCTACTTTGTGGGCTGATGAACGGATTGCTGGTCGGGCGCGTGGGCGTCCCCGCCATCCTGGCCACACTCGGCACGCTGACCCTTTACACTGGCCTTGCTTTCGGCATCACGAAGGGTCGCCCGGTACACGGCGTTCCCAACCCGGTCTTGTTCCTCGGCATCGGCAAATTTCTCGGTATCCCCATGCCGTTGGTTGTCTTCCTTGTCGTGCTGGCTATTGTCTCTATCGCCCTCAACCATACCCCGTATGGCTTTAGAGTGTATTTGCTGGGCTCGAATCCGACAGCGGCGAGGTTCTGTGGAATCGACAATCCGGGGATCATCCTGAGGACCCATCTAATAGCGGGATTGCTTTCGGCCATCACCGGGATCGTGACATTGGCACGTATCAATTCCGCCCATGCCGACTACGGGAGTTCATATATCCTCACGACCATCCTGGTTGCCGTGCTCGGTGGAGTGGCTGTCACCGGCGGCTCTGGACGGGTGGGGGGGATAGCTTTGGCATTGGTAACATTGCAGATGCTCTCCACGGGATTCAACATGCTTCTTCTCCGATTCAGCGGCAGTAACTTTTTCCGCGATTTCGCCTGGGGTTTCCTGCTGCTATTCGTCATGGTGTTCAGCCGGATAAGTCAACAGTCAGCACCCCGAATGTGGTGGCGGCGGATCCTGTCCAGACATTAGGATGAGCCAGGGGACTCGGTGTGCCCCAGCTATCTCAAACCAAGGAGTCTCACATCATGAATTGGCTGAAGGAGATGTTTGGAGTGAGCAAGCCGATTATCGCCATGTGTCATATGCTGGCTCTACCGGGCGATCCCGGCTTTGACGTTGCGGGAGGAATCGGCCGCGTGATTGAGCGTGCGCGGATTGACCTCGAGGCCTTGCAGGAGGGTGGGGTGGATGGTGTGATGTTCTCTAATGAAGCAAGCTTGCCTTACTTGACGCGAGTGGAGCCAATAACCTATGTGACCATGGCGCGGATAATCGGCGAATTGCATAGTGGGATCAAGGTCCCCTTTGGTGTTAATGTGCTGTGGGATCCGAAGGCCTCCGTTGACGTGGCTATGGCAACCGGAGCCCAGTTTGTTCGAGAGATTTTTACCGGAATATATGCGAGCGATTTTGGACTCTGGAACACCAACTGCGGAGAGGTCGTGCGGCATCAGCACGCCATCCACGCCGAGCACATCAAGCTTTTGTTCAACATTGTACCAGAGTCCGCCGTCTACCTGGGCCACCGGGATGTTGCTGAGGTCGCGCGCTCTACGGTCTTCAACACTCGGCCGCATGCGCTGTGCGTCTCCGGGTTGACAGCCGGCGTGGCTTCCTCTATCGAGATTCTCCGTCGGATCAAGAATGCAGTTCCTGACACTCCAGTCCTGGCCAACACGGGTGTCCGGTCGGACAATCTCTCTGAACAGCTCGAAGTGTCTGATGGCGCCGTGACGGGCACAGCCTTCAAACGTGAGGGGATCATCTGGAACGAGGTCGACATCGGACGCGTGCGCGAATTCATGCAAATAGCACGGAAATGCCGCTGAGAAAGGGCAAAGCATGCATTCCACCGATAGGCGATGGAAGCAGTTGGGAGACCTTCTCGTCAATTACTCAGTTGAGGTCAAACCAGGCGAGCGGGTGATGATCGCCATGACAGAACTGGAGGCCTACCCGCTTGTCCAGGCGGTTTATGAATCTGTCATCAAAGCAGGGGCATTCCCGCAGGTACAGCTCTTATCTGAAACCCTGCGACGCTCCGTGCTCAAGTACGGCAATGAGGATCAATTGTGCTGGGTACCCCAAATTGAGGCTTACGGAATGGAATGGGCCGATGTGTATTTCGGACTGCGTGGGGCTCACAATCTTCATGAACACTGGGATATCCCCGCCGACCGGCTCTCAACAAACCAGACTGCCATGGGGAAGGTTTCGTCTTTGCGCTGGGAAAAGACCCGCTGGTGCCTGGTTCGCGTTCCCGGTGCTGCTCTGGCCCAGCAGGCAGAGACCGATTTCGTGACCCTCACAGATATGTTTTTCAATGCCTGTCTAATCGACTGGAAAGCAGAAAGTGCCAAGTGGCGCAGGTGGGCTGATAGACTGAACAATGCCGTCGAAATTCGCATCGTTGGTGAAGGGACTGATCTCCGTTTCTCGGTCGAGGGACGTAGATGGATCGTGGGGGACGGGAAAGTCAACATGCCCGATGGCGAAATCTACACTTCACCAGTGATTGAGACTGTCGAGGGACAAATCTACTTTGAGTTTCCCGGCGTTCTGGGAGGGCGACTGATGTACGAGATCCATCTACAATGGAAACGAGGACAATTGGTGGAAGCCCGCTCATCTTCCAACCAGGATTTCCTACAGGCCATCGTGAAAACTGACCCCGGCGCCAGCTTGATTGGCGAATTTGGCATAGGCACAAACTCACGGTTAACCTTGTTCTGCAAAGACATCCTGCTCGACGAAAAGATTGGAGGAACAGTCCACATTGCCCTAGGCCGAGCCTACCCCGAGAGTGGCGGAACAAGCTCATCTTCCCTCCATTGGGACATTATTAAAGATCTCCGCAGAAGCGGGACCGTTTACGCAGATGGCAAGCCGATCCTGCAAAATGGCATATTCCTAATGTAAGGAGGCCCTACATCAGCACGGGACTCAAAAAGGGCGCTTGCGATGACCGGAAAATACCTCCTGGGGCTTGATATCGGGACCTATTCCTCCAAGGGCCTGCTAGTTCGGGAGGATGGTGAGGTTGTTGCCTCGAAGGTTGGGGAACACCCACTTGAAATCCCACGGCCGGGGTGGGTCGAACACGATGCTGAGACTACCTGGTGGAACGATTTTCTATCAATCACACATTCGCTCTTGCAGTCTGGCAATACGGACGGGCGACAGATCGCAGGCATAGGTTTCAGCGCAATCTCGCCTGCAGTTCTCCCCATTGACAGGGAGGGTAAGCCCTTACGCAAGGCCATCCTTTACGGCATCGACACTCGCGCCTCCGAAGAGGCCCTGGAACTTCAGCAGGTCATCGACCGGGATCCGATCCTCTGCCGATCAGGCGTTCGGCTCTCATCCCAGTCAGCCTCACCAAAAGTGCTGTGGATTCGTCGCCACGAGCCCGAACTATGGGCCCGGACACACCTGGTCGTCAACGGCACTGGATTCCTGCTCTACCGCTTGACTGGGCAGGCTACTCTGGATGTTTATGACTCCGTCTCGTTCGCTCCATTCGTCGATTCTGACAACTGCTGCTGGACAGCCGACACGGCCAAGTATGTAGCTCCACCGGAGAAATTACCTCGGCTCACTTGGACCTGTGACATTGCCGGCAGGGTGACCGCCGAAGGCGCCCGCCTGAGCGGACTGGCTGCGGGGACTCCAATCATCACCGGCACCGCCGATGCTGCGGCTGAAGCCACTAGCGCAGGACTGGCGAACAACGGAGACATGATGATGATGTACGGCAGTAGTATCTTTTTCATTCTGCGCACTTCGCACCTCTATCAAACGCCCCACTTCTGGTGTGCCCCGTTTCTGGAGAAGGGAACCTATGTGCTCACAGGTGGGATGTCGACCGCCGGCAGCCTGACTAAATGGTTCCGCGACCTTTTTGCCCCGTTGGAAGTGAAGGCAGAAAAGGCTGGTGGTGAAAACGCCTACACTGCCTTGGCGAGACTGGCAGCGACCTCTCCGGCTGGTGCCAATGGGTTGATTATGTTGCCTTACTTTTCAGGCGAGCGTACGCCAATCCTGGACCCTGAAGCGAAAGGGTTGATTTTTGGACTGGGACTCAACCACACGCGTGCGGATGTGTATCGCGCCTTGCTGGAGTCGGTGGGTTTCGGCATCCGGCATAACCTCGAGGTCATGAAAGATGATGGAGTACAGCCCAAGCGTATTCTCGCGGTGGGTGGCGGCACCTCGAATCCCCTTTGGTTACAGATTGTCAGTGATATCGCAGACATCGAGCAGCATGTCATTCAGCAGCGAAGTGGCGCCAGCTATGGAGACGCTTTCCTGGCAGGCGTTGGTGTGGGTTTGTTTGCGGGAACTGCTGAGGCGACCAGATGGGCCAAGGTCGAACGAGTCGTACGGCCCCAACCCGAGGTTCGTAGTCTGTACGATGAGCGTTACCGCATTTTTCGTGGGCTTTATACAAGCACCGCACCCCTCATGAACCGGCTCGGTATGCAGGTGCGCCGTCTGACTTCCTGCTGACCCGGTTTATTGAAGATTGTGAAATGCAGTGACGAATCCCCCGCGCTCTTCCCTGATTCCTTATATGACAGGATTTCATTATCATGGGGGTAGAGTGTGCGGAAGAAGGACCCATATTACCGAATTTCGCAAATACCGGTTCCAGCCAAGTTTCAACCATTTTCTATGTCCTTCGCCCCGAACCGTCGAACGCCGGCCTGTGTACCAAGCTTTCCTCGTGCAGAGTGATAAAAAAAAGTACAATTAAGATCAATCGGAAAAGAGAAAACTCTTAAATGAATTAGCTAAGGATCCAAAGGGCATCCTTCAAATAGAGGAGGAGAAACATGAAAGGAAGGCCTGACAAGTCTCTGTTTAGCCTGGCTGTGGATCGCCGCAGTCTCTTGAGCGCAGCCCTCGGCACCTGTGCCATGACTCCGCTTGCTGCCTTATCCATGCAGCTAGCGACTAACAGAAGTGGCTCGTTAACAAAAGAACAACGCGACAGTATGAACCCGGCGCAGGTTATTGACGAGTTGAAGAAAGGAAATGAGCGGTTCCGAACGCGGAAGATGGTTCCGAGGGATTTTTTGGCAGAGAAACGATCCAGTGCGGCCGGGCAATACCCGGCGGCAGTGGTTCTTGGCTGCATCGATTCGCGAGTGCCGGCGGAGATCATATTCGATGCAGGCATCGGCGATGTGTTCATCGGCCGGGTGGCGGGCAACGTCGTAAATGATGACATGCTCGGCAGCATGGAGTTTGCCTGCGCCGTTGCCGGCGCCAAGCTGGTGCTGGTTTTGGGGCATACGGCGTGCGGGGCGGTGAAAGGCGCGATAGACGATGTCGAAATGGGTAACCTTACGGGGCTCCTGGCGCGAATCAAGCCAGCTGTCTCGGCGACGAAGTTTGAAGGTGAGAAGTTGAGCAAGAATGCGGCTTATGTCGACGCCGTGGCACGGACGAACGTCGTCCTCGGGACCGAGAACATCCGCCGCCGCAGCCCAATCTTAGAGGCGCTGGAAAAGAAAGGAAGCATCAAGATCGCTGGCGCAATGTACGATCTGGCCAATGGCGTGGTGGAATTTATCGGATAGGCGTACCTACCTATGAATGTTGATACGCACGAAGTTTCACGACTGTACGTCGCGATCGGCGCGGCTGTTATTTTGCCTGCGCTTCTCGCGAGGGTAGCGACCGCTGGGCCAGAGTCGAACGAGTCGTAAGGCCCCATCAGTGTGCTGCTGGACCTTGCTCTATCACCATCAATGTGAATGATCCCGGCAACACCGGTCCTCTCCTGGCTCCCGCGGACGTCGGTCCAAACTTCGCCGAGACGATGAACACGCGATGATTGGAGGAATTGAGCCCCATGTTCCGAGATCCAAGCGGCGTCTGAACATTTTCGACGACGTGATATTGGTCCGGAGTATCCTGGTGAATCACAGTCAGCGTGCCGTCCGCATTCGATGCAAACGCGTCACCTGTTGCCGCGTCGAATCCAGCGCCGTCTACACCTGTGCCGATCGGCACCGTTGCGACCACCTTGCCCGCCTGATAGTCGGAGATCGCCATCACGCCGCTACGGCATCCGCTGAATAGACGATGATGCGCAGTGTCGATGGCCATAGCGACCGGCTGCTTGCAGGGGGCGGTCGGCCAGTGCCTCAGCACCGTTGCCGTCTTTGCGTCGATCTCGACCACCTCGCTCGTGTCGGTGAGATTCGCATACACCCTTCCATCGCCGGCCGAAGCGCCATATTCTGGTTTGCCGCCCAGCGGAATGTTCGTGATGACGGTCCCGGCTCGCGCATCGATCACCGTCGAAGAGTGCGCGTCACCATTAAATGTGAAGACCCGGTTCGATGCCTTGTCATAGATGATGGCGTCGGCATCTTCAGCAGCCGGAATCCGACTGAGTACTTTGAGAGTCTTCAGATCGAACATGAGGACGGACTGGTCATTACCCGATGTGGCAAATCCATGCCCTGTGCCATGCGCAACCGCGGTTCCGTGCGCACCTTGGATGCCGGTGATTTCCCCGAGCAGGGTCCCGCCATCCTCGTCGACTACCATCACGCGATTCTGCCTGGCGATAAACAGACGGTGATTCGGTGGGTCGGGCACGATGTAATCCCAGCCACCGTCCCCGCCCAGTGTGTATGTGTGGGTGACGTGAAAAGACGAGGATGGCTGTGCGAGGAGTGAGGTCATAGTGGCCAGTGTGAGGACAAGGGTGATGTTGCGCATAACGGCTCCTTTTTGCCGGAATTATAACTGAATCAGGGGTCGGTTGAGTGCTGACGTATTCCAAAGCAGTTGTGTGTCGGCCTGAACGGCTATTTCCTGCTTATTCTCTGCGGGAACCTCCCCTCTCCAGGTGGGACTGGCATTTCCAGCTCCGAACTTGTCGCTCGACTATAATCCTCCTGATGCTTTGCATCCCCAAGGGTACTTATCCGTTCCGAGCGGCTTCGGTCAGATTACCTCCGTGGTGAATTTCAATAGCAACAGTGACAAATTCGCCGTCGATAATACCGGCTCGGGACTGCCCCGCCAAATCCAGTTTGGTTTGCGGTTAACCTTCTAGACCATGGGATCTCTGAATCGATAAATACCAGTACCATTCCGCTGGTTCGTTCACTGCGACATACCTCTGGCTTCTACCGGCCAGATTTCTTCGACTTGACCTCCGCGGATTGCATAAATGTAGTCATAGAGGTTGACGGTAGGATCGCAATGCGGCGGAATAAACTCGAGCCTGTCGCCCAACTTGATTGCCTGTTGGGCGCCTTCCAAGTCTAGGATACCGTGCTCATCACCAGCCCAGCGGAATTTAACTCCGGGGTCATGCTTCAATTCGGGAACGAAGGGTTTATCGGTTGAGAAAGCTTTGAATCCCGCATCCACCGTGGCCAGTCCAACATGAGACTGGCTGATAACCGTGGTTAGCACAGCGAGCGCATACTCAAAATCCTGGAAACTCTCTCCCCTCTGACTTCCGATCCGACGATAATCGAGATCCATGAAGATGTAAGAGCCGGCCTGCAGCTCTGTGAAGCCCTCAATGGCCACATCGATGTCGTAAGTTCCTGTACTTCCACCGGTAAATATATCGACTGGCATTCCGTGCTTTTCAATCATCGCCTTGGTTTCCAAGCCTTCGGCCAACCGCTCCTCAGAGTACCTTCTCCTTTCTTCAAACCCAACTGTGTGAGCAGCACGACCTGCATAGCATTGGATCCCTCGGAGCCTGAGCCATCGGGAGCGGCATATCTCTTGCGCCAATGTCAGAGCCGCGCGGCCTGGGACACACCCGGTTCGATGGGTGCCTCCGTCGATGTCGATCAGGAGATTGAGAGCTGTCTTTCTTGCTTCTGTGGCTTCTACGAGGTCTTGAACCACGGCTGGATGATCCACTACTGCCATTAACGAGGGAGATCGATCGGACAGGCTGAGAAGCCTCTCAATCTTGGGCTTGCCGACAATTTCCGAGGTGATCAGGATGTTGGCAATGCCCGATGCGGCCATAATCTCTGCCTCACTCAGCTTAGCAACACAGATCCCCACTGCACCCAGGGCGATTTGCTTTTTGGCAATCGTCGGACACCTGTGAGTTTTGGCGTGAGGACGAAATGAAATTCGCCGCTGGTTGAGACAATCCGCCATCTTCTGCAGATTTCGCTCAAAAAGATCCAGATTCACCAGCAAAGCAGGCGTTGGGATATCATCTTTGAATAGGGGGATAGGACTTGGGAGGCGACTTTGCATACGAACCTTTCAGTTTAGCACGTATAAACCAACTAACCATCGTACCCGACGCAAGAGGACTCCCTTACTCCCAGGGATCCTCGAGTCTCTCAAACTCGTTCACTACGTCCAAAATGAGCGCCAGCGGGATAGCGAAATGATCGTGGACGGCCTGCGCCAATTCCTCAAGGCTGGCCAACCCCCGGGTTTGTGTCACGGTTCCATGAGATTCCATCAATGACAAATTACGAATCACAATCGACCTGTCCGGAAAGAAGCGAGTCATCAATAATGCATTCATGAACGTCGCGGATTTATCAAATGAACCTGCAATTACCCGGTCAAATTCACCAATTTGTCTCGGGAACGGCTTGACCCAATAGCCGTGTCGCGGAGTTCCATTTCGGTAAAACTCGAGGTGTGAATATCCTCTGCTGTCCTGAGGCCTGAGGATATACTGATCTGAACCTAAACTGACACAATAATCTGTTTTCAGATCACGAGGAAGAGGGGTCAGGAAGGGAGCAGCATATCCAACATCGACCAAATAGTCCCGGCCTTCCGAGTTCACGATGTTTACTACGTGAACGTCAGGGTTAGACATATCTGCACCGCACAGCATAACCTGATAACCCAGGTTTGCCAGCAATTCATGAATGTGGAAATTGTTGGCGTAACACGTGCCGCCCAGGTTGAATCGTTCAATGCCTTCCAGGAACAATTCGAGACCAGGCAAGCCAATGAGTCCTTGGTGTTTTCTATAATAAATCTTGGACAGATTCTCAAAAGGGATCCGCAGCATGTGAGATCGGACCAATTCGAAAAGGGCATCCCGGGTAGGCTCTCGTCTTGATACGCCTAAGATGCTGAGGTAACGATCAATCAGGTGCTGCTGCATAATGATTGAAATTGAAGTCCTGGATTTTACGGAACTATAATTGTGTGGAGAGCGCCTCGACAGCTTTCTCATTTCGGATTCGGGGTGCCCGGGAGGTGAGTCATGGTCCCTGACACATCGGGCCGCCTCGTCATTTTATCTGGGCCTTCATGCGTTGGGAAGAGCCCTTTGGAGAAAGCCCTGGCAAAATTCTATCCGGAGATTCACAAACGACTGCGGAAGCTTGTGCTTTACAACAGTCGAACTCCTCGTCCGGGTGAAATCGATGGAGCGGATTATTATTTCCGACCGAGAAGCTATATTGAAGGGCTAAGAGACGACACCCGGTATGTGGTCCTGGACGTAAGAGGCGATCTCCAGGCCCTTGACCTCGAGGAGCTTCAACTTCTTCTGAACCACGGTGATGCGCTCTTTGAAGGTAATCCTTTCGTGGGTCGGATGCTGCAAACGCATCCTCATCTCTCCAAGGTCAGTCGGATCAGTGTGTTCCTCTCACCACTCTCCAGGGATGAGGTTTTGTACCTTAAAGCCCCCGACCGAAATATATCCCTCCCGGCGTTGCTCACTGACATAATGAGACGCAAGCTGCTACGCCGGGCCAGGCGCCAGAAATATGAGTTGTCCTTGAAAGATCTGGAGAATATTGAGACTCGGGCATCCAGTGCCTATAGGGAAATCAAGGAGGCTTGGTACTTCGAACATGTGATCCCCAACCATGATGGGGAAGACAGCGACAACTGGGACTCGTTCTACTATCCGATAGGCGATGCACGAAAATCTCTCCTCATGTTCGTTGACTTACTGGAAGGTACGGTCCCGCCAGGAGTGGAAACCTGGGAAGAGAGTCTGATACCCTGACTTCTTCTTCTGTCAGCTGATCCGATTCTCGAGGTTCCTTCATTTTTTCCAATGCGATAGTCAATCGGGGGACTGTCGCCAAGCCGCGTCAGAGGGATTCCTGACCAACAGTGTTTTACACGGCCGCTGGCCGCGTCAAAAAGCTGAACGCAGAGGCGCAAAGGCGCAGAGAAAGGTCTCGAACCCAGAGGGCCGCAGTGGCTGAAAGATAACGGGAAGAGTGAGGATGCCGGTGGAGCTTGATAAATATGCAGCATTGGGTTTGCTGTGGTGTCTTCTGTTTTTGTAGTGAGAATTTCAGGTTCAGGAGGTGAGGGGTGATGAAAATCGAAAAATTCGTTTTTGGCTCGATACAGATTGACGGGACTCAATATGAGCATGACATCGTGATTGATCGCGGCAAGGTCAGCAAACGCAGGAAGAAGGCCTCGAAAAAGCTCCGCAGTTCCTATGGCCATACCCCTTTGTCATTGGAAGAGGATATTCCCTGGAAATGCCAGCGTCTGGTGGTGGGGACAGGAGCTTCAGGCGCTATGCCGGTGGTCCCTGAGTTGCGGTCGGAGGCGAAGAAGCGAAATATCGAACTAGTCATCCTCCCGACCTGTGAGGCTATCAATCTCCTTCTGCAAAATGCTGAAGGGACTAATGCCGTATTACACGTGACCTGCTGACAATCCGGTTACAGAGTTTGCTTCGACTACTTTCAGCATTGCCACGCGAGGCTGCAATTAACGGCGGCGGGCAGTGTGAGCGTAGGCGACGCTGTGGCTCATGCCCACCACCCCTAATTGCACCTATTGCGAGAAACGGTTGGGACGATAGTCACTACTTATAGTTCGGTTCCGTGTCCCTGCTGATTTTCCTGGAGCGACTTTTGCCTTCTCTTGGTGTTCAGGAAACTCAAAGCACGTTCTGAGCTCAGCAGAAAATCATCGATCTTATTAAGGTCATTCTTCCGAGCTAATTTTGCCTTGACCTTGGTCTTCTTGGCGTGTTTAAAAATGTCTCTCAGAGTTCCAACGACTCTGATCCGCTTCAAGAGTTTCTTGTCGAGATGCGCAATTCCTTCCTTGATCTCCACTAGCTCATTCTGGAGGTCTTGAGTCAGTTCTTCATTGGCTACAGCCAAAGCCTCCAGGGTTTCCACATACACTTTCCTACAATCAGATATCATTTTCAGAATCTCGTC
>DATKMG010000032.1:0-4606 GCA_035541995.1 Terriglobia bacterium | reverse complement strand
TACAAGAATGCCCGTTTTGGAAAGATCGAGGCCCATGAAAGCACAACGGCCATTGGTCGGGAGATCTTGTTGAGGGCCAAGGAATACGTCGAAGCTCGTGGCTTTCAGCTAATCCATGCCCTGACCGACTCGTTGTGGATTCAGAAACCCGGTACTCCTGCGGGAGATTATGAAAAGTTAGGAGAGGAACTGAGCGTCGCCATGGGCATTCCCATCAGTTTTGAAGGTCTGTTTCGATGGATTAACTTTGTTCCTTCTCGGCAGAATCCGGAGAAACCAGTGCCCAACCGCTATTTCGGAATTTATGAAAATGGCGAACTTAAGCTGCGCGGGATTGAAGCCCGGCGTTCCGACAGTCCGCGTTATATCCAGAAGGTTCAGAAACAGATGCTCGAAGTTCTAAAGGAATGTCGTACCGTGGGAGACTGCCGGCAGCGCATTCCATTCCTACTCGGCCTGCTTGCTGCCGCACTGGACCAGTTAAAGTCGGGGCAAGTTCCTTTCCAGGAGTTGGTTGTTAACCGCCGACTCAGCCAGGATCCGCTAACCTACGAAAAAGCCAACATCTCAGCCATCGCTAGTCAACAATTGCTGAGTCAGGGCATCCAGCTTGCACCAGGAGAAAGGGTCCAGTTGGTCTATCTGAATAGCCAAGCTCGAATACCTACGGAAAGGGTTCGAGCCTACAGCTTGCTGGATGGCAGCTGCAGTTATGATGTCAGCAAGTACTCAGAACTGTTGTTGAAAGCGACCGAAGCACTCCTTTTTCATTTTGGTTGGACTGTCGAGAAACTAGCAGGAACCCTCAAGCACGGGAATCCGAAAACGCAGTCTAGGGAAGGCTCTTGGGGGTCTCTTTCCTGGCCACGACCTTCTTAACGTTGCTGAACAGCGCTTTGGCCTGAGGCAAGACCTCCAGGGCCTTGGCTACCTGGGGATCCCCCTCCAACAGAGTCTTCTGGGCTTCCTCCTGACCAAAGTGGGAAAGGACGTATTCGTAGCTGATCGACCGCTTGATGAAATCGAGGTTGTCCACAAAATCAGATTCTTGAAACTCTAAGTTGTTGGTGCTTAGGAAATGTCGATATTCACTCAGGATAGTCTCGTTAGCTTCGAATGACTTGTCAGGATTGGGGTGGTTCACATTGTAACTGCGGACGAATTTAAAGAAGGTCCAGCCGCTCAACAGTTGTGTCTGGAACTTGTTGAGTTTGGGGATCTCCACTTTAAAATCCGGGGCAATCCCGCCACCCCCATACACTTCTCGTCCACCGTCCGTCAGCTTGATCTCAGTAGGTTTGGTGTCTTTGCCTTTGCTGCCATAATAATAATCCCAGAATGACTTATGACTATAGTCCCGCTGGATCAATCTCCCGCTGGGGGTGTACCATTTAGCTGTGGTCAAGGAAACACCGGCCCCTTGGTTTAGGGGAAAGACCGTCTGGACTAATCCCTTGCCGAAGCTGGTCTCACCAACGATCAACCCACGATCATGATCCTGTATGGCTCCAGCCACGATTTCAGAGGCGCTGGCGCTTCCGCCATTGATCAGAACGACCATTGGGAAATTAGTCCCTTCTGACCCGCGTGGAACGGGATAGCGATGATTGGCAGTACTGAGCCGCCCTTTTGTGACCAGCACGTCCTGCCCCGCCTTGAGGAACTTGTCTGCCACAGCAATTGCCGCCTGTAAATAACCTCCTGGATTGTGTCTTAGATCCAGGATCAACCCGTCCACGTCGCCAAGCTTCTTAAGACTGTCGTTGATTTCCTTCTCGGTCGTTTCCGTAAAAGAATCGATCCGGATGTACCCGACTTTGGGCCGAATATAGAAAGTGAAAGGAATGCTATAGTGGGGAATCTCATCACGCACGATGGAGAAGTCGAGCAGTTCCGGAATCCCTTCTCGCTGGATCGAGACGTTTACTGTGGTCCCCTTTGGCCCTCTCAGTTGATCGACTACATCCTGAATGGCAAGTCCTTCGGTTGACTTACCTTCGATCTTCGCGATGACATCCCCTGACCGTATTCCCAGCCGATAAGCCGGAGTTCCGGGAATAGGAGACACCACCGTGGGCTTAGCATTCCGAATTTGGATGGTGATGCCGAGCCCGTAGAAATTCCCTCGCTGGTCCTCCCGAAACTGCGCAAAACTCTTCGGATCGAAAAAAGTGGAGTGCGGATCCAACGTTTTAAGCATTCCCCGGATCGATTCAAAAACCGTCTTCTGGGCATCCACGGGGTCAGCATATTGCCCTTCCGCAATATCCAAAACCTCAGCATATGTTTTCAACAGTTGATTGAAATCTTCTGAAGGCTTCGAGGTGGCCTGGACGCGACTACCCCATAGTCCTCCCGCCAGGGAAGCTAACACGATTACTGTGGCCGCCAATGTCAAGGATGGATATCGTCTCACATGCCTCTCCGGGAATTGAAGTCGTTCATTCAGCCAACTATACCATTCGAATCTTCTTCTGTAAAGCAGATCCACCGACTCAAGAAATCACGCGCTGTGTCGGCAATAGAGGTGGGGTCCGGAACTTTCTTGACTTCAAGACTTCCTCTCAATTATGATCTGACATCATTGGAGGCGTTTATGGGATCTATCGGCGTACCGGAGATGATCATTATTTTTATCGTGGCCCTCATTGTTTTCGGACCCAAGAAGCTTCCTGAACTGGGAAAGTCCTTAGGAAAGGGCTTATCCGAATTCCGGCGTGCCTCCAATGAATTGAAGGCCACGATTGAAGAAGAAGTCCGCTCTATCGAGACGGAAGCTAACAAATCCCTCGAAGAATCCAACCCCAGCAGCGACTCCAAATCTCACTCTTAAGCGAACCCGAATGTTGTTTGATGACGAAGATGAGAAGGAACTGGACGAATCTGCCAAGATGTCCTTTCTGGATCATCTGGACGAGCTTCGGTCACGCATCATCTATTCTCTAATCGCCTTGGCTGTTGGCTTCCTGATTTGCTGGGCCTTTTCCGACAGGATTTACAACTACATGGCTGTTCCGATTACCCAACACCTGGGCGGTCGGAAGCTTGTTTTCACGAACCCTACGGATCCGTTTACTCTCTATATGAAGATCGCCCTCATTGCAGGGGCGTTCGTCACTTCTCCTTTCATCTTATGGCAGGTGTGGTTGTTCATCTCTCCCGGACTTTACAGGAGGGAAAGAAAATTCGCGGTTCCCTTCATCTTCTTTTCCAGCCTGCTCTTTATCCTTGGCGGGGTTTTTGCCCACACAATTGCCTTTCCAATGACGGTTGGGTTTCTCTTGCGGGTTGGCGAATCCTTTGAACCGATGGTCACGATTACCGAGTATTTCGATTTATACATGACCGTGATCTTGGGATCGGCTATTATCTTCGAGATCCCAATCCTTATTTTCTTTCTCTCTATCTTTGGCATCGTGGACGCACGTTTTCTCCTCAAGAATCTCCGCTACGCTATCCTCATCATCTTCATCGTAGCTGCTGTAGTTACTCCCACGACCGACATCCCGACCATGATGGTTTTTGCGATGCCAATGCTAATGCTTTACGTAGTGGGGATCGGGGTAGCATGGCTCTTTGGAAAAAGAAGGAAGCTCTCTAAGGCGGACTAGGGGAGGACTCAGGGCGGGTTCTGCTCGTGGTCGTTCTCGCGCAAGCTTTCGGGGATTGGTAATCGGAGGCTTCCCATGGGGACATCTGCCTAGTTGATGCCTAGTTGGGCGTCCTTTTTTGCATTTTTATCGCGAGCGACAGTGTGATTTGGTTGCCTGTAGCACTCTTGTCTACTGTTTTCCCTGGAGAAGAGAGGTTGTTTGTCTGGTTAGCCTTGCTACGGTAATGGTCTTTATGAAAAGCTCATGGCTGATTCTGTCGATTAATATAATATGCGGGAAGACCTGGAAGGATTCACCGTGCGTAGATTGTTAATCCTTGGCCTTACAGCAATTGCCGGGCTGGTCCTGACCCCGAACACAAGTTGGGGGATCAGTGCTACGGGTCTTAGCCGAGAGAGGATGAAGCTCGTCCTCAGTTTTCAGGATGAGTTGAACCGGTCCTTCGGCTGTGAATATGTGGTAGCAATGAGCCAAACCGAGAAGTACGCCACCGGCAGTAGTGCCGGAATCATTCTGGTCGATAGAGACTTCCTGTTGACTGCAGATAGCGGCAGCTTGTTCTTTGCTATTGCACACGAGTACGCACATGCCTACCTGGGCCATGACCTTCAGTTGTATCAAGCTTCGGCTCAATCTGCCGAACTTGGATCAAGTCCTTCAAAGCTGGCGGACTTAATGCGGCGCTTCGAAAAAGAGGCGGACGGGATTGCAGCAAGGAAAGCCAAAGAATGCGGAGTGAGTCTGGATCTTTTTGTCCGTTTCCTTCTAACACAATCGGATCCTGAAAAAGGCCTTTCTCCCTTGGACCGTATATACTCAAGACCTAAAGACCGAGTCGATTATATTGTTGCAGTCTATCGTTCTGCTTCCAGCATAGGTTCCGGCCCTCGGTCCGCGAATATCCTTTCGCCACAAGTCCAGCCTTAAACAGCCCACCCAAGTGCGTCTGACTGTCGGCCTCGATGAAAAAAATCCTACAGGACTGTAAATAT
>DATKMG010000031.1:0-6206 GCA_035541995.1 Terriglobia bacterium | reverse complement strand
GGTGACGTAACAAGTGGGTGATGCGGGCCATCTCGACCCCGTTAGCCGCACGACCGCTATGAGTATGACCGGCTATTCCGCACACGGCTGACTGATTCCTTCCAACCCTGAGGATCTGGTTGAGCTTTGAGGATTCATCCGCTGTCTAACTGGCTGCTCGTGCTCTGGCAAACTGGCGTCTTCGGGCCCGCAATTGCAGAAATTCTCTAGCCTCATGATACAACCGACGGCGCTCATTCCGGCTGAAGAAAGCCCTCCTGACAATGCGAAAAACAATTCTAGGCCGGAAATAGTAGCGGTCATAGAAGCGGTCGACGGCCTGCACGATTTCCCGTCGGGACAGGCCGGGATACTCGATGTTAGGAAGCTGGTGGCCGGACTCATCGGTCATCGCATCGTTGGTGTAGTAGTTGTGTTTTTTCAGGTAGGTGTCGAATTCAGTCCCAGGGTAGGGATGGGCAATAGAAACCTGGATGGTCTCGCAGTCCAGTTGTTCAGCGTACCGGATGGAGCGCTCAATGGACTCAGGCGTTTCTCCTGGAAGCCCAATAATGAAATCGCCGTGCACCAGGATCCCCAGGTTCTTGCAGTTCTTCATGAACTCTATTCCTTGTTCGGCCGTGGCGCCCTTCTTGATGTTTTTTAGTATTGCCGGGTCTCCCGATTCAAAGCCGACTATTAATAACCGGCATCCCGCTTCTTTCATGGCCTTCAGAGTCTCGTAATCCGTGTGGACGCGCGACGTGCACGACCAGGTGAATTTTAATGGCTTGAGCTTCTGACACAACTCCAGGACCCGGTTCTTGCCCCAGGCAAAAGTGTCATCGTCAAAAAAGATCTCCTTAATGTTGGGGAACAACTCTTTCGCGCGCATTACCTCCGCAGCGACATTCTCGCTACTCCGAACACGCCAGGGGTGGCCGCTAATGGTCTGAGGCCATAGACAAAAAGTGCAGAGCGCAGGACAGCCGCGGGATGTGTAAAGCGCGATGTAAGGGTGAAGCAAAAACGGGACGTTGTATCGAGTTACGTCCAGATCGCGTTTGTAGATATCAACCGCAAACGGCAGGGCATCCAGATTCTGGATCGACGGCCGGTCAGGATTATGGCAAATACTCCCGTTGCTCCTGTAGCTGATCCCAGCAATTTCATTCAGCGGCTTGCCGGCTGCGAATTCGGTAACCGAATAATCAAATTCTTTGCGAGCTACAAAAGCGATTGCCTGGGAGGCTTTCAAGCTCTCTTCGGGTTCTACTGTTACAGGAGGACCCACCAAGCCGATTCGCAACGAGGGATTGGCTGCCTTCATCTCTTCAACCAAGCGGATTTCGTTTTTGAATCCTGGTGTGCTGGTAAACACCACGGCCAATTCGTAGTCCTTGCAGATTTTGACGGTCTCTTCGGGAGTGACCCCGTGTGCAGGGGCATCCAGGACACGGCTTTCTTTTATCATCCCGGCCGGATAGGTCAACCAGATTGGATACCAGAACGAAGTGATTTCCCGCGTTGCAGGCCAGCGGGAACTGGCTCCTCCATCAAACTTTGGGAAAGAGGGAGGATTCAACAAGAGTGTTTTCAATTTCGCCTCCAAGGCTCAACTCTATGAACAGGTGTTTTCATCAGAACATATATCAACCCTAAGGGCCAATCACCAGACTACTGAACAGGCAAACGCCTTCGAAGCCCTTGAAGCTCACCTGGCGGTCTCAACAGATTAGAACAAAGGCTTTGCTAGCATAGGGTTTCAGGCAACAGATGTCAAGCGCGGGTTGTAGTTCTTAGTTCCGTAGTTCCAGTTCAGCTGCAATCAAAATTAGCAAGCAGGAAAGTTGTAGGAGGCTTGCTTCTGTGAGCAGGAAACCCGCTGCCGTGCCTGCCCTTGAACTTTGGATATTCTTGCTGCCGAATTTCGGGCAACTGAATTTAGGCCGGCCTTTCAAGTCCGGCATCGGTGCGGTGGTCAAGACTCCGGCACGTCGCATCGCGACGATCGAATGAGTGACTCGCGCCTGAGAGGTGGCCATTTTAACGAGGATAGGCAGGCCCTCGCAAGTCGTCAGAGTTTGGAGGAAACCCAACCTGTGATAGGATTGCGGGCAATTGAAGTCCATCCAGGAGACACCCGAGCCCTCAACCGAATGAACTGGGTCTACAACATTTGGATTATTCTGCTAGCAATCGTGGTGGGCGGTGGAACAATCTATTATTTGATCGCTATTTCTTCAGTACGCAGGTTTTTCCGAATCCACACTCTCAATTCCGATCTTTCAGACAGATACCCACCTGTCAGTTTGTTGAAACCTCTTTCCGGTCTCGAGCCGCGACTGGAGTCAAACCTGGAGAGTTTCTTCGAGCAAGACTATCCAGTCTTTGAAATCTTGATGGCGGTTCAAGAGGCGAAAGACCCAGCTGCCGAACTAGCACGTGGCATGATGGCCCGCTACCCCGAAGTCTCTTCACAATTGTTGGTTGTGGGCGAGTCTCCGTACGCAAATGCCAAGGTACACGGTTTAGAAAAGATGAGCCAAACGGCCCGAAATGAATTGCGGGTGATCACAGATAGCGATGTCTCAGTCAGGCCGGATTACTTGAAAGCTCTCGCCAAGGATTTTGAAATACGAGAGGTGGGGGCTGTGACAAGCCTTTACCGTGGCGTGGCAGGAAGGGAGTTCTGGTCAAAGCTTGAGGCCCTAGGAATGAGCACCGAGTTCATGGCGGGAGTGATTGTGGCGGAGCGCCTGGAAGGAATGAAATTCATGCTGGGCCCTTCCATGGCCATTCGAACTGATTGTCTGAATGCCATTGGGGGCTTCAGCATCCTGGCTGATTATCTAGCTGACGATTTTGTCCTGGGAGAGAAAGTCAGCAATGCCGGATTCAAAGTCTCGCTTTCACCTTTCGTGATCGATCATCATGCCTATTCGATGGGGTTCCTTCACAGCTTCAAGCATCGGCTGAGATGGAACCGCAGTGCACGCTTTTCCCGACCCATCGGATATTTGGGGCAGGGATTTACCTATGGCCTTCCCTGGGCTCTTGTGCTGTTCCTGTCAGACTCTTCCCACTGGACAGCAATGGTCGCGGGTGCGGTACTCACACTTCGGCTCAGCTTGGCATGGCTCCTCGGCAGCAAAGGGCTCAAGGATCCTGAAGTCGCTCGAAACCTTTGGCTCGTGCCGGTTCAGGATGTGCTCAGCTTTCTGACTTGGGTTGGTGGCTTTCTGGGGCGGGAGATTGTCTGGCGCAATCGGCGGTATCGCCTGCTGGAGGGTGGAAGGTTCACGCGCATTGAGTGAGACCCAATAGAGCTATTCATGCCGCCTGGCAGCTGGGTGGCACAAACTTGGCGCTTGGGGCTATGCCTGCGAGGAAAAAACACGGAATTTCTGATCACAGATATGCCACCGACTCGTGTCTGTGCTACCCCGGTGGTCTCTCCTGAGTCCGGATTTGGTTTTTTGTGATGAAAGTGTCAACAATGATGTAATTATTGAGAGTCACAGAATATAGTGACAACCCTTTGTCCCGAAGGGACAATGGAAAGTAGCCAGAGGTGATGCGAAAGGCGCGTCACCCCTGGATTATAATCTTCCCGAATAACACCACCCCGGCAGGGGTGGAGGAGAGGCATGTCACTATATTCTGCAAGTATCAGTAGGCTATAACAGTCGATGAAGAAGGTATTGGTAAATACGATTGATTAGCTTGTTGAATCAATCGTGAGCTTTTCAAAACGGGATTGCTCATCTGGTCCTGACCGTTTTTACCAAACCAACTGCTATTGAGATGAAGAAAATGCCACGAAACGTGCTGGATCGTCTGGACAGTTGGAAGAAGCGCTTTGGAACATCCGATCCCCGTCAACTTGAGCAATTGCTGTCGGCTGTGGCAGCACGACGGTTTCGCGATCCGAGAGAGTTGATCCGATTACATGAGATCCTGTTGTTTCTGCGGGCTTATCCGTGTAGTCCAGAAGTAGCGAGTCTGGCGGACTCCATTCTCTTTTCGTTTGCAGATCGAATCGCACGGCTTCAAGTGGAGGGTTGGGACCTCTCCTCCTTCGAAGAATCAGAGATCTCGGGTATTGCAGGGACCTCGCTTTCGGCGGTGTTTAGCTACGATGTGGCCTGCCGCCTCGCGCTTCGTCATCCGCGAAACATCGAGATTGCATGGGACCGCTACGACGAAATAGATCGTCTCGGTCCGATCCTGTCGCGGTTCTTGCCGCTCCTGGGGGAAGATTGGCCGGTGGAAGCCCATGTTCCTTTCCACGATTGGGTTTCGGCGGCACGGGGCCGGAGTCCAAGCGATCTGGTCTGGTTGCTCGAGCATTTTCGCAGGTTGCCGCTGACACCTAAGGAGCAGGCGGAACTATACGACGCGCTGCAAATGCCGTTGACCTGGAACATGGGCGCTGCGCGTAAGTCCCGATCGCGTCTGCGGCTACCCAGGCGCAATCTTTACTGCCATCGGGAGCCATTGCTGCGGCGCAGCGACGTTTCGCTTGCGCGTGAACTGCAGGGCCCGCCGCTTCCGGTAAGACACTTGCCTCGTCCGGAAGCGCGCAGGATTTTGGATCTTATTCTCGACACTTCGGCAATGCGCTTTCGTGAGCTCTATGGCTTTAGCCACCCAGACGAAACCAGAGTCTTCCACGCCAATGCGGGTCGAGGCGTCGAAATCTTCTTCTTCGGTGTGCCACCCCAGTGGCGCTTGCCGCTGCGGGCCTATCATGCGGGGATGTTCTTCAAGAACGGTCTACCCGCCGGCTACGTGGAATTGCTCTCACTCTTTGAACGAGCCGAGGTGGGCTTCAATTTGTACTACACTTTTCGGGAGGGCGAATCCGCTTGGCTGTATGCGCAGCTTCTATGCCTCTTCCATCAGGTTTTGGGGGTGACCTGTTTTTCAGTGGATCCCTACCAGCTCGGTTTTGAGAACCCGGAAGCGCTCGCTTCGGGGGCGTTCTGGTTCTACCGAAAACTGGGGTTCCGCCCGCTGCAAGCCGAAGTCGGCCGGTTGGTGGAGCGGGAAGAACGAAAAATGCGCAAGACTCCCGGCTACCGGAGTTCGCAACTGACTTTGGAGAAACTGGCCAAAGGCTATGTTATTTTTGAGGGTCTATCGTCCGAAGCAGGCGCCTGGGACCACTTCCGGGCTCGTAATATCGGGATGGCGATTCAGCGGGCGATGGTGGACCGCTTCGAAGGGGATGCTGAAAGAATCCGGCACGCGGCGAGCTTGCACGCCGCGCGGCACCTCGGAATCGAATCTTCCAGCGACCTGGCTATTGTACTTATTCTCATTCCGGATTTGTCCCACTGGACGAATGAAGAAAAACTCGCTGTCGCCAAGATTCTTCAAGCCAAGCAGAGTGCCGACGAGGCGCGATACCTTCATATGATGCAACGCCATCCGCGCCTGCGTGCTGCGTTTCTGAAGCTCGGGTCATTCGTTCCTGAAGGTAGTGAACTTCTCTGATGTGCCAGACCAGATTGATTTGCACGGAAAGGTCGGCTCAGCCTAGCTTGGATCCTGGAATCCAATGGACTCAAAGACCTGCAAATGTCTCGAAACCTAAGGCTTCTGTCAATTCAGGATCTGCTCAGCTTTCTTACCTGGATTGTCGGTTTTCTTGGGCGGGATATTGCTTGGCGCAATCAGCGGTATCGCCTTCCGGATGGTGGAATGTTCACTTGCAATGAGTGAACCTCAAGAGAAGAAGATGATGAACCCTATTGTTATGGCCAGAGCATCTGATCAATCCACGGGCCGATACGTCTCAGCGCCTGTCAACGGATCAACTGACTTCAACGCAACTGGATGTACGTTGAGAGCACAAAGCCCTGGCTCGCAAAGCAGTTGCCATGCCAGTTTTCTTCCCGTCGCATCCAATGCGTTCTGGAGCAGATCCCGTGCAGTACCTGATGTACTGGTGACTTGGATAGTGTCCGTTGTGTTGAAATCACGCGGAGTGCCACGCATAGATGGGACACGGACAGAAGTTTGAAGGAAGAGATTGATCGGCACCATGCCAGTGATGAGTTTGAAATCACATTTTTGAGTCACAGCTTGGGCAATGGCTTTTACGAAAGCGTCCAATGTCCCTCCCTGAAATGTCAGGCTGATAAAGTGATCCAAGGGGGGCTTCACATCGATAAATTGCCCCTTCTTATTCTTCGCTCCAGTTGCGATAATGTAAAAGA
>DATKMG010000030.1:0-6302 GCA_035541995.1 Terriglobia bacterium | reverse complement strand
TCGACATGAACGACGTCGAGGGTACGATTCCCTTGCGCATGAAGGACAGTAAGCCTTTCAACCAGAACGACAGGGCGTGGCGGGAGAAGCAGATTGCGCTCTCGATCTCCGGGAAGGTTAACATCCTCGATCAACTCAATGGGCTTTCCCCGGCTAAGTGGATCTCAGCATAGCCGGGGCAACTCCACAATGTTGTAATCCCAACCCCTCCCTCAGGAAGAACTGTTCTGGAGTGGGCCCAGTCGCCCATGGTGGGCAAGATGGTGCGGGCGGGGGACGGGGCGGCACCAACAGCCACCGGGTGCTGGACATCAACGGGGAGTGATTTCAGAAACAACATGGACGGAGAAGGGTTACGCAACGCCCTCCTCCGTCCGCTCTCCTAAGACTTTCTAAATTGCGTTTCCTTGCCAAGACCCTAATCTGGCACACCAAGGGAATTCATCCGTAAGAAGTACTGAATTTGTCCCCCTGTGCCTGCAAGGGTGTGACGTCGGAGCTACCTGTTCAGGGGGGCGGAAATAGCCTCTCGTTTGGACCTTAAGGTGAACGAGATGCGGGCCGGTCGTCGTCGGAGGAAAAGCATTGAGCCAACTCTTTTTTTCGCTGGATGCCCAGTTTCGCATAGATGTGGATCGCGTGTGATTCCACCGTGCGAAGGCTGATGAAGAGCTTGTCCGCGATTTCGCGCATAGAGAGTCGTTCCGAAAGAAGGAAGGCCACCTCCTGCTCGCGGCGAGTCAATCCATGGCGCGCCGCTCTCATTTTGAAGGACTGATAGCGAGCTGTTGCCGGGTCCTCGTCGGCCAAGCAAAGCATGTCGTAGAAGTTCTCCAGATGTGGCGCAATGACCTTGCTTATCGCGGTCTCTCTCTCGGAAAAAAGGAGAGCGGGTTTACATCGAGGGATGACAAGGGTGTATCGCCGGAACCAACCGCCCAGACATCGTTCGATCCTTCTCGGCCTCACGAAGTCAATCACGAACTCTGTATTGGCAAAAGGCCGAAAATCGGCAATCAGATTCGCAAATATGTATCCAACGGTTACCGGAAGTCGGAATCGATAGTAGCTGTTGAAATCTGTCACAGTGCTTTGTTCACCCGCTACAGCGCTTGTTGCGGGATCAATCGTTTCATTTGGCTTTTCAATACCAAGGTTCAGCATGTCATTTCGGTTGTTGGTCAAGCAAACAACTGGAAAGTCGTGAGGAATGAGATCCTCGACATGAGCGCAGACCGAGTTGTTGAACTCGTTCAGGTTTTTCGCAGCGCCTACCTGCAAGAGGAAATCATTGATTTGGGTCCAAGGAAGGGGAAATGCGTTTGGCATCGTTCGTTCGACTCCTCTGGACTTCGAGAGACCGGGCGCTATGCGTCGGCGGACAACCGTCAGGGACCCCCTGACCTGCCCCATTCGACTGATAGCAAATCGGCGACGGTGCGTCAACGGCGTCAGAAATAGCTGAGAAGGCTAATCTACAGGATTAACCAAAATCTAGCATGTCCACGATAGTTTAGTGTTGCGGCGAATCCGGTTGAAAGGAGATCTTCGATGAAGAATCGCACTCCGTTTCCCATGGCGCTGGCGATTGTGGTCTTTCTGATGACGACGGCAGCCTCCCCCCCTGGGATTGCGGCACAATCGGACCACCCAATGCCACCAGTCACCGCCCAGCCTGACGTGCAATCTGAGATTGCGGGATACTTCAACGACCCTTTGCGTGACCCGAGCGTGCCCCAAAGTCAATTGATCAAGCTGTTGCAAGAGAAAGTGAAGTACGTATTTGTCATTTTCAACGAAAACCATTCGTTTGACAACGAATTCGGAACCTTCCCCGGCGTCAACGGTCTGTATTCCGACGGCCTTCACCCAAGGTCCGCGGCAGAGACCCCTGGATTCAGCCAAGAATACATCGATGTTGACGGTGTTCCCGTCGCGGTCCGGCCGTTCAAGATCGGACCTGACCAGAACTCCACCGTGGTCGATAGCGTCGATCACTCCCACCGAGGCCTAGCCAGCAAGATCCATGTTGTCGACGGGGTCGCCCGGATGGATGGATTCGCCCAGGATGAGTACACGCGCTTCGCTTCAAAGGGGGGCGCGGCCAACATCGCCCAAGGCAAGCAGTACGCCCGCCTGGTCATGTCCAATATTGACGGCGACACCATCCCCTTTATGTGGCTTTGGGCCAGCCGGTTCACGATTTTCGACAACGTCTTCGCCACCGAAGACACGCCGTCCACGCCAAATGCCGTCGCGATCCTGGCTGGCCAGTCCGGTGAGACCCAATGGGTCAAACACGGACCGGATGGTCAGAAGTATTCCGTGAATGGACACACAGGCAGCACCCAGGGGCCACCCCTAGTCAACGACCCTCAACCTTTCTACGGATCACAGTTCGACACCACAACGAGTGGTCGGCAACCCGCCGGGCCCAATGAAAGCTACGCAGATTCCAATATTGCCACCAATCTGACTTTCGGCAGCTTGCCCTTGACCTTCCTCGGCAAGACTATCACTTCCGTGCTGGCGGGCAACCGGAATCCTGCATTTGACCTTCCCGATGTCCAGCAGGATATCCCCTACATCCAAGCCAGAGGGACCGCACCGGTCAACTGGCGCTGGTATCAGGAAGGATACACCCTGGAATCGACGGATACCGGCGGAACGGCTTCCCATGCGTCTTATGTCAGCCATCACGACGGAGCCCAATACTTCGGATACGTCGCGAACACCCCGCAAGTCAGTTCAAACCTGAGAGGAATGACGGACTTCTTCACCGACATGACGAATGGTGGTCTTCCCCCTGGGGGCGTGTTCTACATCCGAGGGGGATACTCCAATCAGATGGGGATGACGCCGGTGATTACGAATCCCCATACTCCTGCCGATGAAATTGCAGCCATCAAGGCAGCAAAAGCCGGGGACGACGATCATCCCGCGTATTCTGACCGCCAGCTTAGCGAAGCTATGGTCGCCCGGGTGATTAACGCGATTGCCTCGAAACCTGAGATTTGGAACCAATGCGCGATTATCATTACGTACGATGAGTCAGATGGCTTCTACGATCACGTTCCTCCCCGGATTCTCTCCTATGGACCGGACGGACTGCCCCTTTCCCGGGGAGTTCGGGTCCCACTGATCCTTATTTCGCCCTTTGGTCGGACCCATGCCGTGTCCCACGTCGAAGGAGATCATAACTCCGTGATCGAAACGATTGACATGGTGTTCGGACTGCCGTCGTTGGCTACTCTTCCCGACGAAGCTCAGGCCCTTCAGGCCGGGAACTCTCCGGAATTCAACAAGCTTGGCCCGGCCGGATTTCAGCAGAAGTATCTTGGGCCCCGGGACGAGAACTCTCCCATTAGCGAAAGCCTTCTGTCAGGCTTCGACCCGAACCGACTGATGGGGAAGTCAAAGCCCCTCCCCGCCTCGTTTGCCATGATTCCGGAAAAGATTGTTAACACGCTTCCACACTACAGCGGACACGGACTTCGTTCCATCGGGATCGTTCCCGAGGATGTCCGTCAGGCCATCAAGAACTCGATCCCGGAAGGCTTCAACGCGCTGCCAAGTACGTATCCGGCGGCCAACTGAGCCCTGGCGCCCAGGTTCTGACGCTGCGAGCCATGGCAAGTCCGGATCCGCGTCGCCGGAACCGACCTTGAAAGACGCTCAAAAGGATATCTCATGCGGGTTCTCCTATGCTTAGTTGTTGTCATCGGCCTATGGGCTTGGACTGTTCCCGTCTGGGCACAATCGATTGTCGAGCGCGTTGAGGAAAGAGGTGTCCTCCATTGCGGCGGAGTGGCCCGTCCAGGGTTGGCGGAACAGAGCGGCCAAGCGGGCTGGCACGGCCTGGAAATCGATATTTGCCGAGCGATCGCGGCTGCTGTCCTGAATTCCCCCAGTAAGGTTGAGTTTCACGCCTATGCGACGGAAGCAGACTTTTTCCAGGGAGCAATGTCGGATGATATCCTGTTCCTCACCGGTTCGGAAATCTCGGACCACCACCTCGCCGGTCTCATCGTCCCAGGGTCGCCGGTTTTTGTTGAATCCCAGGGTGTGATGGTGCCTGGAGATTCCAATGTCCAACACCTGAAGGACCTTGAGAAGCAAACCGTCTGTTTCTTGATCGGCAGCCCTTCCGAAAGAGGGCTGAACGCGTTCTGCGACAGCACTGGCTGTAGCGTCCTTCGCCGCCCTTTCTCCGAAGAGGGGGAAATGGTTGATGCGTACGCAGCGCAAAATTGCCACGCAATCGTCGGCGAGATCACGGATCTGGCAGCAATCCGGAACAGGGAAGAAGTTCGTCGCCTCGCCAGCCGAATCCTTCCTGAAACCCTATCGGACTTTCCAGTGATCGCCGCCACGGGGACAGTTGACGCCAGATGGTCCGGTCTGGTCGCCTGGATAGTGTATGCATTGATCAGCGGCGAGCGTCAGGAAAGCCGCTGGTACGCAGGTGGCGCCGGAGCCATGCCAATAGAAGCACCCGAACTGGGTCTCACAGGAGGATGGCAGAAGGTCGTCCTTAAGGCCGTGGGGGACTATGGGGACATCTTTCGCCGCAATTTAGGCGCTGGATCGCCTCTAAACCTCAGCCGGGGTATTCATGGAAATCGTGTCCGACCCGGATTTCTTTTGAGTCCGTATCTCGAGTGAGGTAATCTCCCAAAACCGTGCTCCTTTGTTTGACCCACCAAAGAAACAAACAAAGCCACTTGCCTGGCGCCAACCGAGGAGCGGTGTGCGTCGGATATCGGGAGACGACCACGAAGGGACCTAGTGGAAGCGCCCCCATCATCCGAAGCGACACGCGCTGATCTTCCAGAGTCGACGAGTCCGCGCTGCCTGCCGCGACTATCGGCTGACCCAAGAGTTCATCACTCCGTAGACCGCAGAACAGAACGAGATCATCGAGAGGTTCTTCCGCAGTCTGAAGCAGGAGTGCGTCTGGCAGGACAGGTTTGAAGACTTCTCTCAGGCCAAGCGGACGATCGCGCAGTGGATCGAGTGGTACAGCACCGGCCGCCCGCACCAGTCGTTGGGGTACCGAAGCCCACAGCAGTATCGGTTCAGGTGCTATCCCCGTTGGAACGTTGCCGAATTTCCGGACTTCCCGCTGCTTTGGAAAAATAGGTGAATCCCCCATTCAAAATACACCGGTGTATGGCTTACGCTGCCGTAAACCGGGTTCCGGTCTCTCGCTGTCACTGAGAAGTCGGGATGAATAACCAAGGAGCACCAATGTGAAGAAAGCAAAGAGCCTCTGCTACGCAGCCGCGGCCGTCGTTACCCTGGTGGCGTTTATCGGCTGTGCGTCGATCATCGCAGGCGGGGACCAGAAGGTGAATATCGCCTCCGAACCCACTCAGGCAACCGTCACGATCTTGGATTCAAACGGAAACCAGGTGTTCAATTCTCAGACTCCTGCCACTGCGAGCCTGAAGAAGGGAGATGGATTCTTCAAGGGAGCCACCTACAAGATCAAGATCGAAAAGAGCGGGTATAAGGCACAGGAAGTGATGCTGAAGTCCGACGTTAACGTGGGCTGGTACATCGTTGGAAACATCTTCATCGGTGGTTTGCTCGGGTGGCTCATCGTCGATCCCCTGACAGGCGCTATGTGGACCCTGTCGCCGGATAAGGTCAACGCACAGCTCGGCAGCGATGGAAGCTACCTCCAGTCCGACAAGGACAGCCTCATGATCGTCCTGCTTCAGGATCTTCCGGACTCGCTCAAGCTCCAGATGCAACCTGTCCAGCTCCGCAACTGAGTCCATATGGTCGAGGTGGGCGCGTGAATATTGTTGGTCCAAAGAAATCGATACCAGTCGGGCCCTGCAGAAGCAGGGCCAACTTAAAGGAGGTATCCACGTGTCTCGTTTGGTCAAGGTAGTCTTGTTGATGCTGTTGGTTTTTCTGGCAGCGGGTTCTGTGTTTGCCCAGACTACGCCACCGCCCAAGAGTTCGACACCCGCTTACCTCCTCGCCATCCTGCTTGGCTTTGGGTCGGGTCAGTACTACGTCGGCGAGAATGGCACACCTTTCCTGATCGGGGATCTTGCCGGTTGGGGGATGGAAATAGCGGGATACCTCGTCATACTTTCTGACGCCTCCAGCGCAAGCTACACATCAACCGCTGACACAGGAGCCTACCTTGTGCTCGGGGGAGCCGCCGTACTCCTGGTCTCCCGCATCTGGGAAATTGTCGATGTCTTCGGCGCCGTAGATAAGGCGAGAGCCGCCGGAAGGGTTGCGGTTGTTCCTGTTATTGATGTCAAGCGCACGTCTTACGA
>DATKMG010000029.1:0-4486 GCA_035541995.1 Terriglobia bacterium | reverse complement strand
TGGCCCTGGCACTTTTGATTGGTGCCGGATTAATGATGAAAAGTCTTTACCGGCTTCAAGCAGTCCCGCTGGGCTTCAATCCGAAAAACGTGCTTACCATGGAACTTTCCCTCGACGACACAAACTTGGAGCGGCGGGGGGCCATGGTCCAGGATCTCGTCCAGCAGATTGAAAATCTGCCTGGAGTACAGTCTGTGGGGGTTAGCATGTATGCCCCCTTCACGCTTTTTGAAGAGATTTCAGACGTAATGATCAAAGGCCAACCCGCGCCAATTTCTGTTAATTTTGAAACGATCAGTCCAGATTACCCCAAAGCCGTGGAGATACCGCTCTTGCGAGGCCGCGGCTTCACTTGGATGGATCGAGAGACCAGCGAACCGGTGATCCTCATCAATGAGAAGGCAGCGCGCCAATGGTTCCCCGGCGATAATCCCATCGGCCAACAAATTCGTATGGTTGATTCTGCCAGTACGTTGCCTTTGACTGTAGTAGGGGTTTTGGGCGACATCCGGCAGGGTGGCTTTGAATCAGAGGTCAAGCCCAGCATCTTCTTGCCCTGGTTGCGAAATCCATCTCCGAACCTCTTTCTGGCAATCCGCACCAAGACCCAGCCAGGTCGGTTGAGTCACGCTGTGCAAGAGCAGGTCCTTGCGACAAGTCCCGACCAACCGGTTTTCAATGTCCAAACCATGCAGCAACGGCTTGCCGACTCGGTATTGCCGCGGCGATTGATCTGGTTCGTTTTGGCGGCCTTTTCCTTTTTGTCCGCGGTCATGGCAAGTGTGGGGACTTACGGTGTCATGGCATATGCCGTTGCCCGACAATACCGCGAGATCGGCATCCGGATGGCTTTAGGGGCGCAGCCTTCGGTGCTGGTCGGCACGATAATCAAACGGGGACTGAAGCTAATCGGCTTCGGTGTCGCAGCGGGCCTGATCGCAGCTGCATTGATGACCCGGGTACTGGCCCACTTCCTCTTTCAAGTCAGCATCATCGACGGGGTCACTTTTGCGGGAGGTGCATTGCTCTTGGGCATGGTGGCGTTGCTGGCATGTTACGTTCCGGCCCATCGGGCCTCGCGCGTAGATCCGCTGGTGGTCTTAAGGTATGAATGAAATGGTGGTGAGAAGTCAGTGGCGAGTGGCGAGCGGTCAAACAACATGAACACCGAAGGGAAGCTCAAAAGCTACAAGGATCTCCTGGTCTGGCAGAAGAGCATGGCTTTAGTCAAGGATATCTATCATCTGACGAGTTGTTTCCCTCCGGATGAACGATTCGGGTTGGTGAGCCAGCTGCGAAGGGCAGCTGTTTCAGTCCCGTCCAATATTGCCGAAGGGCAGTCGCGTCATACCTCGGGAGAGTTCGTACAGTTCATTTCACATGCGGAAGGGTCTCTGGCTGAGTTGGAGACACAACTTTTGATTGCTGTGGAGTTGAATTTCTGCAGAAAGGAGCAGGCGGATCAAGCCTTGGCGCAGATCGACGAGCTTCAGAAGATGACGAACGGCCTGCGACAGAAGCTCGCCACTCGCCACTAACCACTCACTCCTATGCTAAATGACCTTCGTTTCGCCCTTCGCATGCTCCGTCGGAACCCCGTCTTCACCGCTTTAACAATTTTCACCATGGCTCTGGCAATTGGAGCTAATAGTGCCATTTTCAGTGTCATAAATACCGTTCTGTTATGCCCTCTTCCATTTAAAGATCCCGCGAGTTTGGTTGCAGTCTGGGACAGGGCTCCCCAGATCCTGGGGGATGAAAGGTTGGCAGTTTCATATCCGAACTTCCTGGACTGGAACACTCAGAATCATGTTTTTGAAAGAGCAGCGACCTTCGAAGTAGATGAAGTGAATTTTGCGGCCGGAACTGAACCGGAAAATCTGGCCGCTGGATTGGTTTCGTCAGATTTCTTCTCAGTCTTGGGTGTGAACCCGGTTGAGGGACGCACCTTCAGGCCTGCAGAGTTCACTCCTGGAGCAAATCGTGTTGCTCTCCTGAGCTTTGGACTTTGGCAAAGATGCCGCGAACATCGTGATGACACTTTGGGTCTGAAAGTTCGAATTGACGGGAATCCCTATACGGTCATCGGCATCATGCCGGCTGATTTCAAGTTGGGAATGAAATTCTCTCGACTTCAGGTCAATCGGGAACCAGAGCTTTGGGTTCCCCAAACAGCCAGTCCAACAGACAACCGAGGCAATCATAACCAGTTTGCTATTGCCCGGCTGAAGAGCGGGGTGACTCTCAAACAAGCTCAGGCCGATCTGGCGATTCTCGCAGGCCGGTTGGCTCGGCAATACCCGGATAATGAGGGCGTGGAGTCCATAGTCATCGGACTGCATGAGTCCCTCAGAGGTGAACATCGGACCCAGCTCATGCTGCTGCTTTTGTGTGTCGTTTTTGTTCTCTTAATCGCTTGCGGGAACGTCGCCAATCTATTGCTGGGAAGAGCTGAAGACCGGAAAAAGGAGGTAACTATCCGTGTTGCGTTAGGAGCGAGCAGGGCCCGGCTGATACGTCAATTGTTGACTGAGACTACGCTATTGTCACTGATAGGCGGCAGTATTGGGCTCCTGGTCGTCATCTGGAGCAGCCGGTTGATCGACGACCTTCTAGCCGGCAGGATCATCGGAGTATCAAACATTCACGTCGATTCCACTGTTGTGGGATTTACGCTAATGACCTGTCTTTTTACGGGGGTCTTGTTTGGCCTGGCACCCGCCCTGAGGGTCTCCCATGTAAGCCTGGTTGAATCCCTCAAGCAGGGTAACAGAACTTCTTCTGTCCGCTTTGATAAAAACACTCTGAGCAAACTGCTGGTGATTCTACAGATCGGCCTCTCACTTGGCCTCCTAGTTGGTGCGGGCTTAATAGTAAAAAGCTTTCTACGGCTCTGCCAGGTTGAGCCGGGTTTCCGTAGAGACCGGATTCTCACCCTGGGAATTCCCCTCAACTCTGCCCAATATCCGAGTTCGCAAGCCCGCACTGTTTTCTATCAGCGGTTGCTGAACCAGTTGTCGCTTCTTCCTGAGGTGGAGTCGGTCGGAATGACGAGTCACCTTCCCACCTCCGGGGCAATGTTTCAAGGATTCTTGATCGAGGGGCGACCGTATCAGTCAGCTGCTCAAGAACCGCAGTCCAATCTTCAATTCATAAGTCCTCAATACCTGAAGACGCTAGGCATACCTTTGCAGAAGGGCCGTATATTTACGAATCAGGATACTGACCGGTCTCCTTCGGTGGTCATTATCAGTCAGGGCTTGGCCCGACGATACTGGGGGAACCAAAATCCGCTGGGAAGCCGCATCCATTGGAATGGATGGCGCACGATCGTCGGAGTCGTTGGAGACGTAAAACAGGATGGATTGGCTGCCCCCGCCAGTCCGCAGATTTATCTACCTTTCCTGCAGTTTCCTTCTGAGGACATGAAACTGGTCGTGCAATCCAAAGCCAATCCGATGAGCTTGGCGATGACCGTCAAGAAAGAAGTGCAGAGTCTGGATCCGAATCAGCCGGTGTCAAACGTCCGGTCCATGGAACAGGTGCTGGCCGAGAGTGTTGCCTATTCGCGGTTACTTATGGGGTCAATGGGGACATTCGGAATCGTCGCCTTAGTATTGTCCATCCTAGGAATCTACGGAGTCATCTCCCACTCTGTGATCCAACGCACGCATGAAATTGGCATTCGCATAGCGGTGGGAGCCCGACCGGAACAGGTTCTGAAAATGACATTATTACAGGGCTTAATTCTAATCTTGGCCGGAGTCTGCGTGGGCTTGGTGACTTCTTTGGGCGTGACGCATCTCCTCGCCAGCCGGCTGTTTGGAGTTACGCGCACTGATCCTATGACTTTTGCCGAAGTCATTTTGTTGTTGACCGGGACCGCTCTTCTGGCTTGCTTCTTCCCGGCCCGGCGGGCGGCCAAGGTGGATCCAATGGTGGCGTTGAGGTACGAATAAAACAGTGGCGAGTGATTAGTGGCGAGTGGCGAGCGGTCAAACAACATGAACACCGAAGGGAAGCTCAAAAGCTACAAGGATCTCCTGGTCTGGCAGAAGGGCATAGGCTTAGTCAGGGACATCTACAGTCTGACCCGTAGTTTTCCTCCGGATGAACGATTCGGATTGGTGAGTCAGCTGCGACGGGCTGCCGTTTCCGTTCCATCCAATATAGCCGAAGGGCAGTCGCGCCACACTTCGGAAGAGTTCGTCCAGTTCCTTTCCCACGCAGAAGGATCCCTGGCTGAGTTGGAAACACAACTTTTGATTGCAGTGGAATTGAGCTTCTGTAGTAAGGAGGTGGCGAATCAAGGCTTGGCGCAGATCGAAGAGCTTCAAGAGATGACGAACAGTCTGCGACAGAAACTCGCCACTCGCCACTAATCACTCGCCACTATGATCAACGACCTTCATTTTGCCATTCGAATGCTTTGCCGGAATCCTGGTTACGCAGCTTTGACAGTCTTGACGCTAGCTCTGGGCATTGG
>DATKMG010000028.1:0-2764 GCA_035541995.1 Terriglobia bacterium | reverse complement strand
TGTGCCAGAGTACAACAAGATTGAAACTGCAACCTGCGAATCGGCAATCTTCCAAAGACTGCGTGAATATCTGAAAGACCGAAATCCTCCTCGCACGGGCTGCAGACAGGCTGGATCTCTCAATGCCGTAGCACTCATGACCTATCCTTGCGAGCTGGTGCAGAAGAAGTCCTCGGCCACACCCGATTTCAAGGACCTTCTTTTGAGCTTTCAGTAATCGGTGCAATTGGCGGGTTCGTACCCTGCTCATCCACTCGACGATCGCCTCCATTGGTTTAATGAACTTGACATTATCAGGACCGTAATAGTCACGGTGGTAGTAAGATTCAAGTTCCTCACGTGAGGGCTGAGGTGAAGTCCAGGCGGTTCCACATCGGAGGCAATAGGATAACCTGAACCCGGGAAAAGCTGAGGGCTTGTGATCGAATTCCTGGGATCCACATCCAGGACAGGCCTCTATGGTCATCGAGGTTCCTAACTGAACTGCTTGAGGCGCACAATCCCCCATTTGAATAGCAAATATTTGAGAATGGTCTTTAGGATGGAGAACCCATAAATGACTCCCGCTTTGAAGCTCACCGAAGACGAATCAAAAGAGTACCGGGTTGGAACGGGAATCTCTTTGATTCGCATCTTCTTCAATACGAATTGCACCAGGATCTCGTTGTCAAAAACGAAGTTTTCGGAGTTGGCTTCGAAATTCACGCATTCCAAAGCATGGCGGTTATAGGCCCGATATCCGGTGTGAAACTCGGAAAGGTGAGTTCCAAGGGTGATATTCTCCAGCATGGTCAGGAATTTATTGGCTACAAACTTATAAAGGGGCATTCCCCCAGCCAGAGGATCGCCCAGCATGCGGGAAGCTAAGACGACATCGGCTTCACCTTGCAAGATGGGTTGGACGATATCTTTGGCGATAGTCGGGTCGTACTGGTAGTCTGGGTGGAGCATGACAACGATGTCAGCTCCTTCCTCGAGGGCCTTGGTGTAGCAGGTTTTCTGGTTTCCGCCATAGCCTCGGTTCTTCCGGTGCCGGATGGCCAGCAGGTTCAACTTTGAGGCGATCTCCAGGGTGTTATCCGAACTTGCATCGTCGACCAAGATGATTTGGCTGTAGCTCCCCTCTGGGAGCGCATAGTAAGTTTTTTCCAAAGTAAGTGCGGCGTTATAGGCCGGCATTACAATCACGATCTTTGGTGTCTTCTGCGGCGGAAGGGCCAAGGATGGCCCTTTAGGTTCAGGCTCGCCGCCGGGGGAGGACGAGGCTTGTTGGGAAATTAAACTGACCATAGCTGACATCCAGGCTAAATCTAAGCCAAAGACTTCTCAAGATTCAATACGGGCCCAGCCCGGCCTGCGAGTTTCGAGTAGAGGGAGGCGTGCTTTTGCAGCATGTTGGCCACGGAAAACTCCTCCAGCGAGGCTTTGCTTACCTGCCCAAGCCGTAACCTAAGAGACTCATTACTCAGCAACTCTACGATTCTTGCGGCCATAGCCGCCAAATCTCCAGGTCCCACGAGAAATCCACTTTCGCCATTCTGGATGACCTCCGCGACCCCGTCAATATCATACGCGACAACAGGCAGGCCAGCCAACCTGGCTTCCACCAGAACCCTTGGCAACCCCTCCCAGAGCGACGTGAGGATGAATACCTCGAAAGTCCGCAGTAGTTCAGGGATGTCTTTCCTCCATCCCATCAATGTGACCACTGATTCGAGATGCAATTCTCGAATGAGAGCTTCCAATTCGGGACGGAGCTCTCCGTCTCCGACAACCAGAAACTTCAGGTCGGAAACACGGGAACTGACCATGGCTGCCACCCGGAGAAAGTGATCGAGGGCCTTGGGAGGCTTAAACCCCGCCACGGTTCCGACTATTCTGACTGCTGGGTCGCACTCCAATTCTTTTTTTTTGATGACCTTGTCTCGGTGGACCTCCAGAAAGGCATGTAGGTCGATGCCAGAACGAATCAACTCACAGTCCTGCTTATGGAGAATTCCGTAAGTCTCCCCTTTTTTCCAATTGTTTTTCGAAACGGCGATAAAGTACTGGGTGATCATCGCGGTCAGTCGTTCCGCCCAGATTAAGGGGAGTCTTTTCCAAAATGGATGTGCATCGCTGAATCCGAAGCCATGATAGGTGTGGATTATGATCGGAACTCCACCGGCCCTAGCAGCCCATCGGCCAACGATCCCCGCCTTTGGAGTGTGAGTGTGAACGATGTCGGGCTTTTCGGCCCGGAGGATGTTCCGAATCTTCATTATCGCTCTTAGATCCGTCCAGGCACCTGATATGCCGACTCGTCTGATGAGGTCAGGTACCACATATTTCCTGACGTGAGTGATCGCAGCCAGCTCATCGAATAAGAGGCCTCCCTCTCCTGTTATGAGGATCTGCTCAAATAATCCCTGATCTAGCCCCTTGGAGAGGGACAGGACCGCCTGTTGGGCCCCGCCCAAATCCATGCGAGTAATGATTCGAGCAATTTTAATCATCATGAAATAGCTTTGGCCACGGGACCACACTGTAGCCCATGGCGAACCTAGCAATCATGACTTATTGATAGCGATAGTGAATCCGTCCGATGGCACATGCGCGTCAGAGCGAAGGGCTGGATTGTTTTTGCCCCAGCCATATTCTCAGTTGGCTGGTAAGGCAGTACTCAAGGGCTTGATTCCGTGTGCTTCTGTGTGCATCCGTGGCCAGTTTTCACAAGGTCATGTCGATCTTCTTGAGGTAATATCCAATTGAAAGACCAACCAGA
>DATKMG010000027.1:0-9323 GCA_035541995.1 Terriglobia bacterium | reverse complement strand
GAACAAGGAATCTTCTGGCGAGGGTTCCAGCTGGGTACACTCGCAGTCTCAGAAGATGGGCGATATGTTGTGATGGGTGAAGAAGAGGCACTGAGTCAACTCATGGTATTTCCGGTCCAGCAGTGACCCAGTTACGGGGGTCTAGACCGAAATGCGAGTTTTGGCAGCCCTGACAAACCGTGCATCGACAAGTGTGATGTACGTTGGGCTTTTAGCCAGACGGCGGTTGGCACAACCGCCCTGCAGCAATCCTCCCAGACGGGTCTAATTACTACCCTCGCATTTTTATCTTGACAAAAAGCCTCGTTGTCTGTATCTCTTGACTATTGGGTGTTGATAAGTGGTGGATTTTTCGACATACCAAAGCCATTAGCTGTTGAATCTTAATACAAATCTCGATTAAGAAGTGGTCGTTTTTTCAACCTTCAAGGCCACTATTTCTTTCACATCTCCAAGCTAAGTTGATCATTTCCATAGAAGGTCTGAGTGTAGTTCGAGAAGGAGGTGATGAGTTCACCTACGAAACGATCTGCCCCTCGTGAGCCGACCCCTTTCCTGGGCTCGGAGCTTCAAGCGCATTGAAATATAGGTTAGTCTTTCCCGAAATCAAGGCGAGTGCTCTAACAAGATCCATGAGGCAGCTGATGGGGCGCAGAGGGCGAGCATTCTGAAGTTTGCTCCAGACTCCCGAAGGCTGTAATCAGGGACACCGGGTGCTCAAGCAATAGCGAACGAGTTCTGGAATTCTCCAGAATTGTTACTGCTTTAGCTCAAACCTCAAAAGGGGAGGAACCATCAATGAGATTTCAGGAATTGGGCTTCAAGGCGATCCTGCTCTTGATTTGCATGGTCGCCTGTATGACTCCGGCAGTATGGGCCCAGCTATACAGCGGGTCCATCTCAGGCCTCATCACCGACCCATCGGGCGCCGTGGTGCCAGGGGCTAAGGTGATCTTTACCGACGTGGGCAAGCAGACGCCCTTTACGGCCACCACTGACGCGGGGGGACATTACCTGCTGCGTTCTATGCCCCCCAGCACCTATAAGATGACGGTGGAGATGCAGGGATTCAACACTTACATTCAGGACAATGTGGTCCTGCTGGTGAGCCAGAACCTTAATATCGATGTGACCTTGAAACTGGGAACCGAGGCTCAAACCGTGGAGGTCGTGGCTTCTACAGTGTCATTGTCGACCCAGGACGCCGTGACCGGCCAGGAAGTCGATAGAACCCTCATCAACGACTTGCCGCTATTGGGCCGCGGTGTGTACGACCTGGTTAATTTGAGTCCCGGCGTCCACCAGGTTTCGGGAGGCTATATTGGCGGCGGAGTGGCCAACAATTTCATCTCCAATGGAGGCCGCAACGCCACGGCAGACATCCTGCTGGACGGGGTCAGCACGACCAGCCCGGAGCAAAACAGCGGCATTCAGACCCCGCTTTACACACCCTCGGTGGACTCCGTGCAGGAGTTCAAAGTGCAACAGTCGAACTTCAGCGCGGATATCGGCTTCACCGGCGCAACGGTCATGAACGTGGTCACACGCGGTGGAACCAATACGCTCCACGGCACGGCTTACGACTTCATTCGCAACAATGTGCTGACGGCTAACGACTGGTTCAGCAATGCCGGGGGAGGACAGCTGGCGGCCCGGCGCTACAACGATTTTGGCGCTACTGTGGGCGGACCCATCATCAAGGACAAGTTGTTCTTCTTCGGCAGCTACGAAGGGGTTCGCGACATCCATGCACAAACCTACACCGCGGGCGTCCCCAGTCCAGCCGAGAAGAAGGGGGACTTCGGGGAATTGTGCACGGCGGGCTTCGATTCAACCGGCATGTGCAAAGACGCAACACAACAGCTGTGGGATCCATACTCCGGAGCGTATGATGACTCGTTGGGAGGAGCTCTACGCACCAAGTTCATCCCCTATAACAACATGGCCACCTATATTAGCCCGGGCAATCCCAAGCTGATTGGCACACCCGGTCAGCTTCCCATCCAGGCCGGGAACCTGATTGACCCGGTGGCTTTTAAGATGATGTCGTACTTCCCCGATCCCAACCAGAACGTGGGCTCCCCCAATTACGATCGGTATGATAACTGGCTGGGCAACGGGTCTGACCGCAGCAATAACGACCAGTATGATATCAAGATCGATTACAACATAAGCGACAAATCCCGGATCAATGGCAAGTTTTCCCAGGCATACAATACCACCACCGGCGGAAACGCGTTTGGGAATGTTCTGGACGCGACCAACAACGGGGGAGGGATCGGTCACACCAACCTGTTTGCTTTGAGCTACAACCGGACATTCAGCCCGACCACGTTGTTGACGGTATCCTTAGGGTTCTCGAGGAATTACAGCGATAGCAAGGACCGCATGGCTGTCGCCAATCAAACCGCCTCAGAGCTTCTGGGAATGCCCTCCTACATCGACGCATCTGGAATCCAAGCGTCTCCAGCAGTCAGAATTAACGATTACAAAGTCGCAGGCCCCTTGAACAACATCGGTTCGCAACCCTGGGGCATTCTGCGGGAGGCGCCTCAGACTTACCACCTCATAGGGAGTTTGAGCAAGATAAAGGGACGCCATGACCTGAAGTTCGGCGGAGAATGGCGTGTTCACCAGAACAACTTTGTGCAGCCGGGAGCTCCAGCGGGACTGTTTTACTACTATTTCAGCGGGGTCTCTCGAACACCCCAGGCCGGTAGTGGCGGTGACGCCATGGCCAGCTTTCTGACCGGTGTAGGCACGGGATGGGGAGAATACGAAGTCCCTGCCTGGCTCAGCACCACCAGTCACCAGATAGCCGGTTATACGCAAGACAACTGGCGGGTCAACGACAAGTTGACCTTGAACCTGGGAATCCGTTATGACCTCGAAACCCCGCGTACTGAGCGGTACAACCGGATGAGCTATCTTGACCCGAATGTGAAGTCGCCCCTCAATGTTCCGGAGTTCCCAAACCTGACGGGGGGGCTGGGGTTTCCCGACAATAACAATCGGCACAACTACGGTTGGGACAAGAACAACTGGGGACCGCGGTTCGGGTTCGCCTACAAGCTGAAGGAGAAGACAGTGATGCGGGGCGGGTATGGGATCTTCTATTCGATTCCCCTCAGCACTGCCGCGGGAACCGGGGGAGGAGGCTATACCGGTTTTGATGCCACCACGAACTGGATAACCACTTACAATAATGATGGCGCAACACCCTGGGGGCGAATCGGCAACCCCTGGCCGTACGGAGTTACAACTACGCCGCCGGGTTCCTCCGAGGGCGCATTGACTCAGGTGGGGAACGGAATCAGCGGTCCAAACCGCCTCCTGACTTCCATCCCTTATGAGCAGACCTGGAGCTACGGGTTCCAGCATGAACTGCCTGGCCAGATCCTGGTGGATGCCAACTATGTAGGGAAGAAAGGCACCCACCTGTACTTCGGGGGAGCTGGAAATTACGACATTCTGGGACCTCAGATTGAGAGTTACAACCTGGACCAGATTTCGGCCTTGAACACAAAAGTCCCCAATCCGTTTTACGGGCAGATCCCTGGGGACAGGTCGCTGGGGGGCGACACCATTAGCGCCTACCATCTCATGCTCCCCTACCCGCAATTCGACGGCTTCTCGGTGATTGCGTTTCCATCTGCCAACTCCATCTACCATGCCTTCCAATTGCGCGTTGAGAAGCGTATGTCACACGGGCTCCAACTGCTTGCCAACTACACGTTCAGCAAGTCCATTGACGATGCTTCCGTGGCTCACGGTGGAACGGTGTGGCTGGGAGGTTCCACCAGTCTTCAGGATCCCAACAAGTACTATCTGGAGCGTTCGCTCTCCCAGTATGACATTCCCCAGGTCTTGAACATCAGTTACGTCTATCAACTCCCCATCGGCAAGGGCAAGGCCATCGGGAGTGGCTGGAATTCGATGCTCGATAGCCTCCTGGGAGGCTGGCAGACCAATGGGATCTGGAGGTTTTCTCAGGGGTTCCCGATGGGGTTGGGTCTTAGCGGTGGCACCAACCTGCCCACATACGGCAGTCAACGCCCCAGCCTGACAGGGACTTTGACGAAGAACGACGGCGCCAATTGGATGGACCAGTATTTTGCCAATCCTGACGCCGTTGTCACACCTGCGCCATATGCCATCGGGACTGCCCCGCGAGTTGTCGGTTCGGTCCGGACACCAGGGATCAAGAGTGCCAACCTTTCACTTTTTAAGAACTTCTCGCTCGCGGCGCTGCGTGAAGGGATGGCCCTCCAGTTCCGGGCCGAGTTCTATAACGCCTTCAACACCCCCATTTTCTGTGGTCCGGACACCACGTTGAACGGGGGTAGTTTTGGCCAGGTCCAAAGCACCTGCGGGCCTGCACGGGAGGTGCAGATGGCTTTGAAGTTCATCTTCTGACGCAGGTGCCCTTTATTGAGGGTCCTGCACTCAATCGGGTGCCAGGTCCGGTGGAAAGCCGGATCTGACACCCGACGTATTCCCGTATTGACGGCCACGGTGGACGCTTTCCTTACATTCACCGTGTCTTTTTTTGTGTTCCCACAAATTTCCGCTTCTTCCCCGAAGGGGATGGATTCAACAGCCCAGGGTTGTCCGCTTTGAGGGACTACCCTTTGGAGTTTTGACATTTTGTGGCCGCATGGCGGCCGTGTGCCTTTAGGCCGGCCTTTCAAGGCCGGCAACATAGGTCCAAATGCAGGCACGTCGCATAGCGACGATTGACGGAAGGATGGGTGGGCGACGGCAAGAGACCTTTCGGGAGATTGATTGGTGATTCTATAGCGCTCATGGCTTCGAATACGATCCGGTCTGCGTCACCCGTCGCGACGCGACGAGGTGGTATGTTCGGGCTCTGGTGCCGGCCTTGAAAGGCCGGCCTAAATTCACCGAGCCGCTGCGCGGCCCGGAGTCTTAAACATCGGTCAGATTCTATTGTTGGCCATAGGGAACAACTCTGCGATTCCTCGCTGCCCGCCAGTCTTGATTGTACCCTCACGATTTACCAGGTCTGACAACTGTCGCCTTACGATAGTATAATCAGAGATGATTCGAGCTGGGGTATGTGCTGCGCTCTGACGTGATTGCAGATTCAGGTTGTGTTCATGCTGTTTTAAAAATGCGGTTTTCACGGGCGCTGCGGGGGCGCGGCGTCTCCATGGCTGGAGACGGGACGCCCTCGTCCCGCCTCGTGCGCCTGAAAGGTCATGGGGCACTTTGATGAAAATGCGGTTTTAATGTGGGAGCAGCGCTCCTGCGCCGCGACCTCCGTGTCCAAATTGGTCGCCGCTCGGAGATCGGCTCCCACAGTCTCCCCAGGGCCGTCATTTTCATCGGCGGTGGTGAACTTGAAAAAGGTCATGGCCCACTATTACGAAGTCTCTTCTTGGCCAAGGGTGTATGTCTGGTCACTAGAAAGCGCAATGCGTTATCTTTGCCAATTGACCGCTGTCTTATTGCTGATTTCTGTCCCCCTGGAGGCTCAGACGGGGATTCCTCCTTCCATTTATGAACAGATCACTACTGCCTTCAAAGCGGGTGAGTATCAGAAGGCAGAACAGCAATTGAAGCAGATTCTCGAAAATCACCCGCGAGATGTACGAGCCATGAGCCTGTTGGGTGCCGTGTTGGATTCCCAGAAAAAATACGAGGAAGCCGAGACGGTCTACCAGCAGGCCCTGAAGCTAGCTCCCGGTTCAGCCTCTTTAAACAACAATGTGGGCAACCACTTCCTGGCGCGAGGAATGACGGACCAGGCGCGAAGTGCATTTCTGCGGGTCATCGCGGCCGAACCCCGGCACGTCAACGCCAATCTGCAATTGGCCGATTTGAGCGTAAAGAAAAAGAAAGGGCAGGAGGCGTTGGTTTACCTGGGCCGTCTGCCTGAGGCAGAACAATCGGCTGTACCCATACAGATCCTGAAGGCACAAGCTCTTTATTGGGCGGGACAGAAATCTCAGGCCGACAGTCTGATTCAAGAAATCCTGAAGCAGGCCCCCGGGGATCCGAGACTGGCCTTCTCACTCGGTATCGCCTATGTGGCCATGGAGCGGTACGCCGAGGCGGAGAAGGCTTTTAACCTGGCTCTAGAGGCTGCTCCCACCAGTTTCGACATTCTCATTAACCTGGGCCTGGCCGCGGACCGTGCTGGCCATCTGAACAGGGCAGAAGAGGTGTTTCAAGCCGCCCTCAAGCAACGACCGGAAGAGGTGGACGCCCTTGTGGGATTGGCGCGAGTTTACGCCGAAAAGGGGGATCACGCTTCAGCCATTGTCCTACTGGTCAAAGCCCGGAAACTGGCGCCTGATCGTGGCGAGATCTTGCTGTCGCTGGCAGACAGCTCGGAAAAATTGAACTTCTATGGCGACCAAGCCCGGGCTTACGATGATTACCTCAAACTAAGGCCCAATGACGATGTGGTTCGGCGCGAACGAGGTTACGCACGGGTGCGCAATGGCTGGCGTGCCACGCTGGAAGAAGGGCTAAAGGACCTGGAATGGTATGTTCAGAAACATCCAGAAGATCCTTTGGGATTTTACCAGTTGGCCGTGGGTGAATCGCTCCGTGATAGAGAACACGATGGTGATAGAGCACTCCTGCATATCAACCAGGCTTTAAAGCTGGATACTCATCTGCGGGAGGCCCGCTTAGCCCGAGGTATGTTCTTGGTTCAGCAGGGGCGGCCGTCTGAGGCCATCGCCGACCTTCAGCTCTTCCTGGAGCAGCAGCCCAACAATCCGCAAGCCCTGGGCCAGCTGGGGCGCGCCTATCTGCAATTGGGTCGAACCCAGGAAGCCTATAGGGTGTTGAAACAAGCTACTGACCTGGCACCCGAAGATGTGAATATCCTTGTTCAGTATAGCCGCGCTCTGCGCAAACTGGGACGAAACGTGGATCTGGAACAGGTTCTAGCCCGTCTGCAGACGCTTGGCGATGCCAAAAAGCCACATTCCCCCCAGGCCTCATTTTACGACTACCTGAATCTGCCTCCGCAGGAACAACAAGTCCGCTATGTGGCCAATCTTCGGCAGATGGTGTTGCAGTTTCCCAGCGATATGAGTCTGCGGGTTCGCTTAGGTGGAGCCTTGTTGCAGCAAGGGCAGGTAGACGAGGCCCTCAAGGAGTTTGACGAAGTCAGGGCCAGCAGCACAGATGCTGCAAATCTTGTGGAATCCGCCCGGATATTGGTGAATTTTGAGAAGTACCAGGCGGCCAGGCCCTTCCTTGAAGACCTCGTGGCCGCCGATTCAGCAAATGTCGAGGTGCGAATGAACCTGGCTATCGTTAAATTGCACCTGGAAGGGCCAAGGGCAGGACTCGATGAACTGGAAAGGATTCCTCTAACATCCCGCAACGGCGATGTCTTCCTGCTCCAGGCTCAGATCCTCGATGCTCTGGACCTGCCTGCTGAGGCAAGCCAGTCTTTGAACCGCGCGCTTGAGAAGGCACCGACGCGTTACGATCTCTATTTTCAGGCAGCTCTTTTTCTCATCAAGCATTACTCCTATGACCAGGCCCAAAAGCTGCTCGTACAGGCTTTGAAGCTCTTCCCAGACGCTCCCGAACTACTCGTGGTCCAGGCTATTACGCTGAACCTCTCGAAACAGCCCGAAGAGGCCAAAGAATCGTTGACCCGCCTGCAATCCCGATGGCCGGAGTGGGATTTTCCTTATGTAGTTCACGGTTCTATCCTGGAAGTCCAGCAGCGCTCTGAGGAGGCCAGACCCCTGCTCGAGAATGCGGTTGCCCTGGGGACCACTGATCCCTCAGCTTACTACTACCTTGCCCAATCGATTCTGCATAGCACACCGGATGACAGGGAAGAATTCGACAGGGTTATCTCTAAAGCCTTTCAGTTGAGCCCAGACGACCCTTACCTTCATACTCTTGCGGGCAGATTTGCCTATGCCCATCAGGATTATCAAGCAGCGTTGATGCATCTGATGACTGCAATCAAACTCAAACCGGATCTGGACAATGCCCACTACCTGCTGAGCGCTACCTATCAAGTTCTAGGCGAAGATGAGAAATCCAAAACTGAAATGGCTGAGGCTCGCCGGTTGCAGGAAGGAAACTTGCAGGATGCTGACACGACGCTTTCAATTCGCAGTCTTTTGTTCACCGTGAGTCCGCCCACGGTCAAGCCACAACCGTAAAGACTGGAGACGCCGCGCCCCCGTGGCGCCTTCGGAAGAACGGGACGGGGGGTATCCCGTCTCCAAGGGCATTCCTCCGTTGATATTCAGTGGAGCGCCCCAATGATAAACGGAGCATTCTTAGGAAGTCGAACCGAGAACCCTCGGGTCTTGATATCGTCTCGCTCCGAAATGACAATAATCTTTTTCATGCTGGCTTCTTGTTGCCTCTTTTTTCCACTCAGTGGAAACGGGCTCGCCTACCCGGTTTTCCCACAATCTACTGATGCTGAAGCCAAGGCTCAAGCGCATGCCGACCGGGGGATTCAGCTCATGCAGGCGGGCAGGTTGGGAGAAGCCGAATTGGAACTGCGGCAAGCGGTCCAGTCGGCCCCTCGAAATGCCTCCTTCCTGGCCCTCCTGGGAGGGGTCCTGGGGATGCAGAGGAAATTGGAGGAGTCCAGCCGGTATTTTGCCAAGGCCCTCGAACTGGAGCCCAATGACATAGACACTCGCCGGAATCTTGCTTCCAACCAATTGCAGTTGGGAAGACTCCGTGAAGCGAGGGCGAATCTCATTACGGTTCTCAAGCGCCATCCTGCGGATCTCGAGGCCATGTATCTGGTGGGGATGACCAGCGAGAAATCCAGGGACTATGCCGGGGCAATCAAGTGGCTGGAGGCGTCTTCCAGTATCAGCCGCCAGCATCCGGACAGCCTCCAGGCGCTGGCGCGTTCTTATTATCACCTGGGAAACAAAGCCAAGGCCCGGGCAGCTCTGAACCAGCTGTCACAATCCTCCGCCGGACCCGGAGCGGCCTTTCTAGGGAGCGGGATTGCTTCGCAAGCTGGGGATTTTGAAATGGCTGAACGGATGCTCCAGTCCATTGCTGAAACATATCCTGACCCTGCTGCCCTAAAGCAGGCCCTGGCATCGGTCCGATACAAAATGGGGCGCTACGGAGAGGCCCGGCAGATCCTGTTGGAGCTGGTCCATGCCGGCACCTCTGACGGCGCGGTCTACAACCTGTTGGCCTGGTGCTACTGGAGGGAAGGAAACCCTGGAGAAGCGTCCAGGAATTTTGAACGGGCCATCGCCGTCGCACCTTTCGCTGAGGCGAATTACCTCGATTACTCGAAGGCGCTTAAGGAATGCGGACATTTGCCGGAGGCG
>DATKMG010000026.1:0-8218 GCA_035541995.1 Terriglobia bacterium | reverse complement strand
GTTGAAGGAGTTACAGCAACCAGTTACGTCGATGCTGAACGAATCCAAGAAATCAAGGAGCATTTTTCCACCCGGAAAACAAAGGGCAAGAAAGCTGCCAAGACAGAAGCTGAAGCCAAAGTCGCTGCTCCAGCTGAAAAGCCCCAAGAAGTTCCAGTAGTTCCGGTGACCCCCGAAGTGGAATTGGTGCCGACGAAAATCGAGGAAGCTCCACCGAAAGAGGAAGCCGACAAAAAAGAGATCAAGAAAGATAAGGTGGAAGAAGCACCCATCCCGGCCGTGGTCCCACCGGTCATGCCTTTACCAGCCGTTCCACCTGTGGCCACGTCCGCTAGACCGGCTGAGAAAATCGCTGAAAAACCCAAAGAGACGACTGTGATTCCGCCGACACCGAGCGCACCTCCACCCCTGCCGGCTCCTCGACTGCCAGTCACTCCCCCGGTAGCAAGGACTATGCCGCCTTCTCCTGTCGGCCAACCATCGAGGGTTCCACCGCTTCAAGCGCCGGTCCCGACTGGCCCCGGGGGGACTTTGAGAAGTGGCGCACCCCCGACGGGGATTTCGGCTCATCCGTCAACCCGCCCCAAGAAGCCTGCCCTGGTTGGGTCAGCTCAACCAACCCAAACCATTCGGCAGCATATCAGTTCGAAGTTTGGTGAGATTAAGCCCCGGCCCATGCCCTTCTCCCCAAGGCCGGGAGAAAGACCTCGTCCGATGGGTCCGCCGGGACGATTTGCTCAAGGGACGAGTTTCCCGCCGGCACCTGCAAAATCTCAGGTCGTTCCGCCCCGGGAACATCGTCCGCAAGTGAGACCCAGACCAGGGTATCGGCAATATCCCGAAGAAGGCCGCATAGAACGACTACGAGCCGAAGGCGGCAGGGTGGCCCCTGTAGTGGTTAAACCCGCCGTCTTCCAACCACTGCCCGTTACCCGGAAGGTAACCTTGAGCGAGGGTGTTACGGTCAAGGAGCTCTCGGAAAAGTTGGAGATAAAATCGAAAGATGTGATCAAGCGTCTTTTGGACAAGGGCATTTTCGCTACCCTGAATCAGACTTTGGATGAAACGCTGGCTAAAGACATCTGTCGTGATTTTGGAGCTGAGGCCGAGGTTGCTACCTACGAAGAAGTGGCCGAATACGAAGCCATAGCAGAAGAAAAGCCAGAAAACATGGTTCCGCGACCACCGGTGGTGACGATCATGGGGCACGTTGACCATGGCAAGACTTCACTGCTGGATGCCATTCGTGAAAGCAACGTAACCTCTCAGGAAGCCGGTGGAATCACTCAGCACATTGGTGCCTACCAGGTTGTCAAGAATAACCGGTTAATCACGTTCTTGGACACGCCAGGCCACGAGGCTTTTACGTTGATGCGGGCCCGCGGTGCCAAGGTTACCGACGTGGTTGTTCTGGTTGTGGCCGCCGACGACGGCGTGATGCCTCAAACACTGGAAGCCATTGCGCATGCCCGGGCTGCAAAGGTGCCCATTGTAGTAGCCATCAACAAGATTGATAAGCCCAACGCTCAGGTGGACCGAGTGAAAAAGTCTCTCTCCGAGAATAACTTGACTCCTGAGGATTGGGGCGGCGAAACCGTTACGGTAGAGGTGTCAGCCAAGCAGAAGATCAACCTGGAGTTATTGCTGGAGATGATTCTGCTGGTGTCCGACATGCAAGGGCTAAAGGCTAATCCGCAACGCTCAGCTATGGGCGCCATCCTCGAAGCCAAATTGGACAGAGGTCGTGGTCCGGTCGCAACAGTCCTGGTCCAAAACGGGACGCTGGAGGTTGGGGATTTATTCATTGTAGGTGCCGTGACCGGAAAAGTCCGTGCGATGCTGGACTACCGGGGACAGCCCGTGAAAACGGCAGGGCCCTCTTCTCCCGTCGAGGTTCTTGGGCTTTCCAGTGTCCCCCAGGCCGGCGATTCCTTCCAGGTTATGAATGACGTATCGAAGATCAAACAAATCGGTAGCCTGCGTCAACTGAAGTTGCGCGAGAGCCTGCTTGCTAAGAGTTCTCGCCTTACCCTGGAACACTTGCACGAACAAATGAAGGCAGGGGCGGTCAAAGAACTGCCGATTATTTTGAAAGCTGATGTGCAGGGTTCCGTGGAGGTTCTAGCGGAGACCTTGACCAAGCTGAGCACTGAAAAGGTGAAAATCAAAATCATCCACAAAGCTACTGGTGCGATCACCGAGTGGGATGTCTTGTTGGCGTCGACCTCTAATGCGGTCATTGTCGGTTTCAACGTCCGCCCGGAACGGAAGGCGTCAGAATTGGCTGAGCAGGAGGGTGTCGATATCCGGCTTCACACCGTCATTTACAATGTAACCAATGAGATCAAGAGTGCCATGCTTGGAATGCTGGACCAGACTTACAAAGAAGCCTATCAAGGTACTGCTCAGGTCCGCACCACCTTCAAGGTCCCCAAGGTTGGCACTGTCGGGGGCTGTTACGTGTCTGACGGGAAAGTCGCGCGCAACTCACAAGTTCGGTTGCTCCGCGATAACGTGGTGGTCTACGAAGGACGAATTGCTTCGCTCAAACGCTTTAAGGACGATGCGTCGGAAGTACGCTCCGGATTTGAATGCGGTATCGGTCTGGAGAATTTCAACGACATTAAGAACAACGACGTGATTGAAGCCTTTGTCATGGAGAAGGTGGAAGCTCAATTGGTTTGACACTTGCACATTTCCGGATGAAGGCGATCCTGCTTGCCGAACAAGGTTAGGTGACCCCGGCATGGCCTGTGGCCAGCACCTTGACACCGATGAATATCGGCCTTCTTACTCTCGAGATCTTCATCTCCGATTCTCAGTCTCTGAAAGACAAACGGATGGTTGTGCGGAGCCTCAAAGACCGTTTGCGTAAGTTCAATGTCTCGGTGGCTGAGTGTGAACACCAGAACCTCTGGCAGCGTTCAACTCTGGGAGTGGTTTCCGTTGCATCCGATCCCAGGATTCTTGAGCAAACGCTCAATTCCGTCTTGCGGGCATCCGAGGAAATTCTGGAGAGGAATCTGGCGAACTACCAGATTGAATACTTATGAAACGGCAAGACAGGCGGTCTGAACGAGTGGGGGAAATGATTCGACTCCGGATTAGTACGCTCATCATCCGTGAGTTGCGGGACCCCCGTATCGGCATGACGACGGTGACCGGTGTCAAGATGAGTCCGGATTTGAAGCAGGCCCGAGTTTTCGTCAGTGTACTGGGCAACGAAGAAGATCGTCGAAAGAGTCTACAGGGGCTGAATAGTGCTGCTGCTCATATCCGCCATCAGATCGGCCTGGAGTTGCGCTTGAAGAACACTCCAGAGCTGACATTTGTTTACGATTCATCAATCGAGTATGGCGCCCGAATCGAGGAACTCCTCCAGCAGCTTAAGCACTCCGCTGACCTCACCAAGGAAGACGAAGAGAACTAACCGTTCGTCAGCATCCTGAATCAATTGTCCCTCATGAATAGTCCCGAGTATGGATTCCTGGTTATTGATAAGCCAGAAGGTCTCACCTCACATGATGTGGTGGTATGCGTTAGGCGACTGATGAAGCTCCGTCGAGTGGGTCATCTGGGGACGTTAGATCCTCTGGCCACTGGGGTTTTACCCTTGGCCTTTGGCAGGGCAACCCGATTGATCCAGTTCCTCAAAGAAGGGGCGAAAGTCTACCTCGGCACTATTCAGCTCGGCCATTCAACTAGTACTTATGATCGGGAGGGAGAACCAACTTCGATTGGGACAACCCCTTGCTTTAGCCAGACGCAACTTGATGAGATCTGTTCAGAAATGCTGGGAGAACACTGGCAGGCGCCCCCGCCCTTTTCTGCCAAAAAAGTCCGTGGGGTTCGAGCATATCAGTTGGCCAGACAAGGAAAGACCCCAGAACTGGATGCGCAAAAGGTCTGGATCCGCAAACTACAGCTACAAAAACTCTCCCCCGAACTGATCCATTTGGAGATACATTGTTCTGCCGGAACCTACGTCCGCTCGGTTGCCCATGATATCGGTAAGAGATTAGGGTGTGGCGCTTACTTGGCAAGCTTGAGGCGACTCGTGTCGGGGGAGTTTGGCTTGGAACGGGCGGTTAGTTTGGAGACACTCCGTTCACAGGGGGTAACCGTGATCATGGACCGGATGATCCCCATAAGCCAGGTTCTAAATGAGCTTCCGGAACTGACTGTTGGGAATGAAACAGCCAGAGCTTTCGCTCATGGTCGTGATCTGGTGATTGAGTCATCAGACTTGGGAGGCGAGAGGGGGAGCCTTGTCCGGATTTTCTCGGAGCGAAGGGACTTGCTCGGTCTGGCGGAAGTCCAAGCCCTGATCAGCAACATCCCCCATGAAAGAGTCATGGAACTTCACCTCCATCCGCGAGTGGTCCTCGAGAGAATAGGGTGACTTTTCGAGACCCTGGACCGTCAACAATCTCCTTTGACTTTTGGCCACAATTCGATACTATTTCTTCGATGTCGATGCTGGTTGTTGTACCTGCCTGTTAGCAGCACTTCCGCGCCCGAAGACAAAGCAAACAGATGACCCGAGCTGCGTAGGGTTTGTGGCTGAGTGGGTGATCATATTCGTAAGGGATGGTCTCGTTTCCGCCCGACAAGCAGATTACTCTGCTTTTTCAAGTCATTGAATAACCATTCTTAGGGCCTTTCATCCGTTTACTCGAACGATTGACTGTGTCCTTATGATGAGAGGGGATCATGAGATTCATGAAAAGTAGCAACAATCCACGGTTGTTTTTAGTCTTGATGATCACTGCGTATCTAATCAAACTGGCACTTTTTGCCTCTCCTTTTCTGCTGACCATTGCAGATCTTCAAGCCGAGACAAACGCCTGGCGCAAAGCTGGTCCGGAGGTTTCCCACGTTTCTGCAATTGCCATCAGTCGCAGCAGCCACAATATCTTATATGTTGGGACTGCTTATGGAGGAGTGCAGAAGAGTCTCGACGGTGGCCAAAGCTGGGTCAGTACTTCTCAGACAGCGCAGAATGTGATGGCTGTAGTAGTTGACCCAGATGATTCCGACTTAGTCTTTGCCGGAGCATTCAATGGAGGGATCTTTAAGAGTAACGACGGAGGGGACTCGTGGCAAATCGCAAACATTGGACTGGATTGCCCTGTCCTTAACCTGAACACATTGGCGCTCGATGGTTCGGATTCAGATATTCTTTACGCCGGGACGACTTGTGGTGTGTTTAAAACCAGTGACAAGGCGGGTAGTTGGCATCTTCTGGAGCCTCTTCGGAATCAAGAGATCTGGGGTCTGGCGATTGCTCCTTCGGACTCGAAGTCCCTTTACGCGGAGACCTCGGCAGGTGTGGTCTATCGGAGCACAAATGGAGGGACAAATTGGACCCAAGCGAAATCGAGCTTGACGTCAATTTCCAGGAATGCACTGATCGTCGATCCAGTCAACAGAACAATTATTTATGCTGGAACTGATGGGAAAGGAGTATTCAAGAGTACTGACGGGGGGGATAACTGGAACCAATTAACAGATGGATTGAGTAATCGTAATGTAAGAACTTTGGCCGTGGACTTCTCCGTACCCAACACGATCTACGCAGGGACTCCCGCAGGTGTCTTCAAGAGTACCGACGGAGGGGCCAATTGGGTACTGCAAAGTCAAGGCTTAGATGAACAGGGGTGTACCGTGCTGGCGATCGATCCAGTCGATCCGCACACGGTCTATGCAGCGGTTAGCCAGGGAATGGCCAAAAGCAGCAATGGAGCGGCTGATTGGAGCCGTATCAATTCGGGATTAGTAGACCTGATAGTCTCCGCGTTAGCGATGCCCCCAACAACACCCGGTACATTGTATGCAGCCACTCGTGGAGATTGTCTTTTCAGTAGCCCGAATGGAGGTGCAGCCTGGAGTTCCTCCTGCTCTGGGTTGGACAATCCCGACCTTTACACGCTGGTTTTCGATCCCTTAGATCCGCACAACGTGTATGCCGGGACAGCTGGAAACGGGGTCAATAAAAGCACCGATAAGGGTGCTCACTGGAGTTCCAGCAATATGGGTCTAACTGACTTGTATATTCGAGCCCTGGCTGTGGATCCTCTCAATCCCAAAAACGTTTATGCCGGCGGACACGCTCAAGGGGTATTCAAGAGTACGGATGGGGGTGCCAGTTGGACGGCCGCCAGCACAGGGCTGAGTAATCGTCAAGTGAACGCTTTGACGATTGATTCCACAAATCCCGACATCCTTTACGCTGGAACCTCCCGAGGCGTTTTCAAAAGCGTGGATGGGGGAATCAACTGGAATGAAAGTTCGGCAGGCATCGGCACTTCAGCTGTTCGCAGCCTGGTAATCGGTGCTTCCGATCATCCAACGATCTATGCCGGGACTTTCGGAGTGTTCAGGAGTGATGACGGCGGGAAGAGCTGGACTGAATTCGATGACGGGCTGACGGGAAATGTCTCAGCTTTGACGGTTGATCCCACATATTCTCACATCATTTATGCGGGGACTGAGGACGGGTTTTTCCGTAGCGTCAATCGGGGTAACAACTGGGCCCGCTGGAATCCAGGTATCGAACATCTGGAGGTAACTGCCTTGGTCATCAATCCGTTCGACCTCAGCAATCTCTATGCGGGCACGGATGGACGCGGGGTCTTCTCGATCATGCTCAAGCCCAGCATCTCGGTCACCTCACCTAACGGAGGCGAGAACTGGCTTACGGGCTCTTCACAAAACATTTCTTGGAGGACTGAAGGTCCAATAGGAAACGTGAGAATTGAGTTCTCGATCGACGGGGGCACCACTTATTCGACTCTCGAAAAATCGGTCTCCAACACCGGCAGCTATTCCTGGGCGATGCCCTCAACGCTGTCTTCCAGGTGCTTGATAAAGATCAGTGAGGTAGGGGGGGACACCTCAGATCAGAGCGATCGCCCATTCTCAATCGTTGGCTGCAATTTCTCAATTTCTCAGACTTCTCAAGTATTTGATTCTTCCGGCGGAACCGGCAGCGTGACAGTCAATGCCTCCGTAGGTTGCAGTTGGACAGCTTCCAGTAACGTTGCTTGGGTAACTGTTTCTTCTGGTACAAGTGGGAACGGCAACGGGATGGTTTATTTCTCGGTTTCCAGTAACTCGTCGACAAATCTCCGCACCGGAATACTCACTGTAGCGGGGCAAACCTTCACCATAACTCAGGCAGGATCACCCGCCGGCTGCAGCTTCACAATCGCACCGACTCGCCAGTCGATTGGCACCGACGGAGGAAGTAATGCCGTAACTGTGACGGCCTCCAGCACGGGTTGCAGTTGGGTCGCCATCAGTAACGTCCCCTGGATCACGGTTAATTCAGGCACATTCGGTTCAGGAAACGGGAGTGTTGGTTATACAGTGGCCGCGAATTCGGACGCGGCCTCAAGGACCGGAACCGTGAGTCTGGCCGGGCAGATGCTTACAGTCTCACAATCCGGCACAGCCACGGGGGCGGAAGCCGCCTTGTTTGTCCCGGTGGTGTTGTCGGCAGCGGGCCTGAACAACTCCTTCTACACCTCCGAGCTCACTCTCACCAATCGTGGTCCCAGCGACGCCGTGGTGAATTTTGACTACATCGGTGCATTTGGAGGTGGAGGTGGCAATGCCGTCACTTCTCTTCCAGCAGGCCAGCAACGGATTGTCCCCGATGCCATCAGTTACTTGAAATCGCTCGGTGTGCCCATCCCAGAATCAGGGAACCGAGGCGGAACGCTTTTGGTCACGTTCTCTGAGATATCTTCTCCTTCAGATGCTGCTGTCACAGTGCGGACTACCACGGCTGTCGGGAACGGACGCGCCGGGTTGGCTTATCCAGGCATCACCAAGTCGGGTGCACTGAGTGGCCCGGCTTACCTTTGTGGATTGCGTCAAAATGCTACTGATCGGTCAAACGTGGCCTTTCAAAACCTGGGTTCTTCATCAGACGGCACCATCACGTTGGAAGTGACGGTTTATTCGGGGGATAGTTCCTTCTCATTGCCACTTCCTGATATTACTCTGTCTCCGGGGGGCTTCTATCAGATTTCCGAGGTGCTCTCTTCCCCCGGCTTGTCTCTTCTTGGCTTGTCTCTTCAAAACGGTTATGTTCGTGTAGCACGGAAGAGCGGTACGGCCCCCTATTTTGCTTATGGGGTGGTCAATGACCAGGCAAATTCAGACGGGTCTTTTGTACCCCCGCAGTTGGAAGAATCAGGCCCGGTGACGG
>DATKMG010000025.1:0-2635 GCA_035541995.1 Terriglobia bacterium | reverse complement strand
GCGGTTTGGAGGGCCTGAAAGTATGCCCGTTCCTCCCGACTGGGTGCCTGCTGGGAACGGTGCTTGGCTTCGATGCGGAAGGTTCGCAGGTCGCGTAACAGAGGAAGGAAAATGTCCAGGGCATCCGCAGACGGTTTTAATCCTCTCGAAAGCATGATAGAGGGATAAAGTGAAGTCACGTCGCAATGGACAATATTCTTGACAACTCCTTCTATGAAGATATCGGTGTAACCACCGGCAAATTCCTTGCTCTCTACAGGCGGAGTTGGAAGCGAGTGACGTTGGCGCAAGTATTCCCGGATAAAAAGTGAATTGATCTTCGTGGCATTTCCCCGGACAATCGTGTTTTGAAAGTTATAGGGAAAGATCTGGGCCTGAAAGAAATAGCTCTGACTCAGGAGGTCTGAAAGACGCCGTGTCTCTCGGACGTCATCAAGAGCATAGCGGTACAGTGTCTCGGGAGTTTCATCATAAATACGACTGATCTGGCTCCCCTCCACATAGACCCGACCCGGGTCAGCCAGATTGAAGTGCCTGGCCAGCTCTTTGAGGTTCAGGCTCTCGAGTTCCCGGCTGGAAACATCGTAGAACTGAGACAGGATCCAGGTGTCGACGACATGGCGACCGTGAATCTCCCACTTGGTGTAGTCAATGGTCCGCTCCGCGATCATCAATCGTGAGTCGTAATGCCTTGTCACACTGCCGTCTCGGCCCCACCCCAGGGAGATGCCATATCGCTCAGCGCGGGTTTTGATGTAGTTCAAATCGAAATTAAAAATGTTGTGCCCCTCAATCACATCAGGATCTCGCTCCCGGATGATCCGGTTCAATTGTTCCAGCATTTCTGGTTCGGATGTGTCTTTGCCCCACAGTACTGTCTCCCAACCTGAGGTGTCACACATGGCAATGGCGATAATCCGGTCTTGTTCGCGATTTGGATTTGGAAATTCAAAACCGGTAGCTGAGTAAGTCTCAATGTCTAATTGGAGGCGCCTCAGGTCGCCGAAGGTGAGGTCGCGAAACAGGGTTTGTCCGGTGGCCAGCAGGTGCAGGTGAATCGGGTCGCTGAGGAAGAGGTAAGGCGAGTCTCTATCCGAAGGGGACTTTCTCGTCGACTTCTGCAGGTATTTCCTGGCGTTTTGGATCTCCGTCCAGGAGTTGAAGGTCGCGAGAAAACGATAAGAGAGATTCCCCGACAGGGGCGTGATGTCAACCTCCCCTTTATAATTCTTGAACAAATCTGGCTGGCAAATCCACAGATGAGGGTGGAAATCCTGCAATTCGGAGACAATCCTGCCATTCGTTCTGCGGTAGATCCGGATATGCTGGCCGCCCTCGAGCTCTAACGATACAATACCCGCCACCGGATTCCAGCCAAACAGGAGTTGGTTCTCAGTGAAGGAAATATTCATTGGATGTTACCGCCTGCTATTATAAATTCCCCTCGAAAGGATTTGCAGGTGAATTCGGAAAAACCAAAGCCCACGACTGAGGATTCTGGAACCGGCACTCCAGTTTCCCTGAGGGACTCTCCGCAACGCTGGTGGTTGATGGCATTGCTCTTCATTGCCATGATCGTGTGCTACATGCAGCGAGGAACGCTCTCGGTGGCAGCTCCGTTTATGATTAAGGAACTGAACCTCTCGACGTCCGCCATGGGAATTCTCCTTTCGGCTTTCTTCTGGTCCTATTCACTCATGCAAATTCCCGCGGGATGGCTCGTCGATCGTTACGGTGTCAAGTGGTCATATACGCTGGGTTTTGCTTTCTGGTCTGTCGCTTCAGCACTGACGGGCTTTACCCATGGTCTGGTCAGTCTCATCGGTCTGCGCATATTTTTGGGACTCGGCCAGTCCGTTGCATTCCCGGCCAGTACCCGAGCTGTGGCCCTGTGGTTTCGGGATAATGAACGAGGGACAGTTATTGCCTGCTATCTGACCGGCGTACGCCTGGGTCAGGCCTTGGTGGCAGCCCTGGGAGCCTTCTATCTGGTCAAAGGTAGATTGAAGGCCTTCTTCTTGCTCACCGGTATCGTCCCGTTGCTTTGGACTCTATTCTGGTACCGGTTCATGAGTAAGTGGGACACAAAGCCCATCCCAACCAAATCAAAAACTGAAGTGGGACGCTTTGGGAAGGAAACATCATTCTTCCAGGTTCTGAGGCTATTGAAACAACGCAGTGTATTAGGAATCTTCCTTGGGTTTTTTGCCTATGATTATACCTGGTTTGTGTATGTTAGCTGGTTGCCAGGATACCTGATTATGGATCGGAAATTTACCGTCAGGGAAATGGGGATTTACAGTTCTATTCCATACTTAGCCATGTCTGCAATTATTCTGGTCTCAGGTCTGCTGAGTGATTGGCTCATTCGGCAAGGCCAATCGGAAATACGGGTGCGGAAGACGTTTATAATTTTGGGCCTCCTCATCGGCTGCCTGATTGTCCCTGCGGGCTTTGTGGAGGATAAGTTAACAGCTGTCTCGCTGCTGACCATTTCTCTCTGCGGACTTGGGATTTGTTCTCCCAACACCTGGAGCCTGACCCAGGCGGTCTGCTCTAAGAGCATTGTAGGCACTGTTTCCGGAATTCAGAATTTTGGTGGGAACCTGGGTGGTATTCTAGCCCCGGCTCTAAC
>DATKMG010000024.1:0-4086 GCA_035541995.1 Terriglobia bacterium | reverse complement strand
TGCCAGACCTCACTGGAGTCCTTTCGCTTTCATGAAGCCAGCCATTATCTCTACCATTTTTTCTGGCACGAGCTATGCGATTGGTATCTAGAATTCCTCAAACCAAGGATTCTAGACTCTACCGAACTGGAGGATCATCAGCTCTCCTTTCTAGTAGTGCATTTTGTCTTCGATCAGGCTCTCAAGTTGCTTCACCCTTTCATGCCTTTCATCACGGAGGAATTGTGGCAGCGTCTACCGCACGAGGGAGATGCATTGGCCATTGCACCTTTTCCGGTATCGCGAGAAGAGTTCATAGACCTCGAAGCTGAAAAGAGTATTGCGACGCTGGAAGACGTCATTGTCAAAATCCGCAATGTCCGGGCAGAAATGAACATCCAGCCCAGCAGGAAAATAGATGTTAACCTGGCAAGTTCTGACCCTACGATAGTGACCATTCTGCAGGAAGGGTTAATTCATATCCTCAACCTCGCCCGCTGTGCAAATGTCAACATCCTGAGTTCCCTCAAAAACCTTGAGCATTCAGCTCGACGCGTTGCGTTGGGCGTGGAAATTGAAATCCCATTAGTGGGTTTAATTGATTTCGAAGCCGAAAGGGCCAAGCTCGAAAAGGAAATTGCCGGAGCGGAGAAAGAAATGTTCCAGATTCAGCAGAAACTCTCAAACCCGGACTTCCTGTCTGGTGCCCCGGAATCAGTGGTCCAGTCGAACCGGGAACGGCTTCTCTTGGCCACCGACAAATTTCAAAAATTGAGGGAGAGTCTCTCCCGACTGTAATTCAATCCCTCCCACTGGGCGTATCGATGATAAATCTTGGTTTTGTTGACCCTATTATCCAAAGTGCACTCGAAGAAGACCTGGGGGCTGGTGATTTGACGACGCAGGCAGTTGTTGATCCGGAGCTCCATGCTGAAGGGAGGTTTTATGCCAAGGAAGACCTGGTACTAGCTGGCTGGCCAGTTGCCACCAGGATATTCTGCAGACTGTCCAGTCAGATCGATATGGAGGCACAATGCCCCGAGGGTTGCTTTGTGAGCAAGGGAACAATGTTTGGAGTGGTTCGGGGGACTGCCGCAAGTTTGTTGGCCGGCGAACGGATAGCCTTGAATTTTCTTCAGCGACTATCTGGGATCGCCACACTGACTCATCGGTTTGTTGAACACGTCACTGGGACCGGGGTTGTGATTCTCGATACCCGCAAGACCACGCCAGGTCTTCGACTCCTGGAGAAGTATGCAGTCCGAGTTGGTGGGGGGAAAAACCACCGCTTTGGGCTTTATGACGGTGTTTTGATCAAAGACAACCATATTGTTGCTGCTGGAGGAATTCGAGAAGCCATATTGAGAGCCAGAAATCGCATTGATCATCTCAAAAAGATTGAGGTTGAGGTTAAGACCTTCGACGAGTTGGAAGAGGCACTGGACGCAGGAGCTGAGATGGTTCTTCTCGACAACATGCCCGTCAGCCAGGTGCAAGAGGCAGTTCGAAGAAATTCGGGGCGTGCATTGCTGGAAGTTTCAGGCGGAGTCAATCTGGGAAATGTGCGGGATTATGCTCTTACTGGCGTCCAGTTCATTTCGGTTGGAGCTTTGACTCACTCGGCCAGGGCGGTCGACATTAACCTGGAACTAAAGTTGTCTTAGGGCAGATTGAAAAACCGTTAGGACCTATTGACCATATCTCGTAAATATTTCTGGTGCTCCGAATATTGAAGATTGAGGAAGAATTTCAACTGGAGTTAGGGACCAGGATCCTGGGCAGTGAGCTCCATCTCTTCGACCGTGTCGAATCCACCAGCGACACTGCCCAGAGTCTGGCTCTTGGAGGGGCTCCTGAAGGCACCCTGGTGGTGGCGGGGGAGCAGTCACGAGGCCGGGGGCGCTCAGGACGTTCCTGGTTCTCGGAGCCAGACTCCGGACTTTACCTCTCCTTGGTCCTTCGTCCGCAAATCAAGCCGCAACTGGCGCCGGTTTTGAGTCTGGCGGCGGGAGTAGCATTGCATCACGCAATCCAGGCGGTTAGTGGATTAGTGGCAGACATTAAGTGGCCCAATGATATTTTGCTGAGTCAAAAGAAATGTGCTGGCATTCTGTTGGAACTGCACTCTGACAGTGACCAAATCAGGCACCTCATCCTGGGAATTGGAATCAACGTCAATCATAGAGCATTTCCTCCTGAGTTGGATGGCCACGCCACCTCTCTCCTTCTGGAAACAGGCCGGCGCTTCCGCAGGGCTGAAGTTTTGCTGGCTCTCCTGGACCAGCTTGAATTGGTTTACCAACAATTTCTCGTTTCTGGAGCCGGGAAAATCGTGGAAGCCTGGAAAAAGAACTCGTCCTTCGCAGATGGAAAGAAAGTATCTGTCGTGCTGGGGAGCAAACCCATCAGGGGTATAACAGTGGGTGTCTCGGCGAGGGGTGCTCTTCAGGTTCGCCTGGAAAGTGGCCAAACCGAAGAATTCATTAGCGGGGATATTGTCAGTCTGGAGTGACACTATGCTGTTGGCGATTGACGTCGGCAACACGAACACAGTTCTAGGAGTCTACCAGGACAAGGAGTTGATCGGGCACTGGCGACTAGAAACCAAACCTCGACAAACGGCCGATGAATACGGCATTTTGAGCAGGAACCTCTTTGCCCTGGCCAGTATTGAATCGTCTAAAATACACGCTGTCGTGATTGCTTCTGTTGTACCACCATTAAACTCGGTTTTGGAACAGATGAGTGTGCAATACTTCAAAATCAAACCTCTTTTTGTGGAGGCGGGGATAAGAACAGGTATCGCCGTACTCTATGAACCCCCTACTGATGTGGGAGCCGACCGCATAGTCAATGCTGTGGCGGCTTATGAGAAATATGGAGGTCCCGCCATCGTGGTAGATTTTGGGACAGCGACTACCTTTGACGCCATTTCATTAAAGGGGGAATACCTCGGAGGCGTCATTGCTCCCGGACCGGGAATCTCATCTGAGGCCTTATTCACCCGGACAGCGCGACTCCCGAGAGTGGAAATCAAGCCTCCGGCCAGAGTCATTGGTACCTCGACGATCGGGAGCATCCAATCAGGCCTGTATTACGGATACATCGGCCTCGTTGACGGGATCCTGGAACGAATGATCGCGGAGCTCGGCCAGAAGACCGTCGTCATTGCCACAGGAGGGCATTCCTCCTTGATTGGATCCGCATCGCATCGAATCCAGCACATCGATGCCAACCTCACGATGGAAGGGTTACGCTTGATCTATGAGAAAAACCATCCCCGCTGACCCCGCCACATTATCCTCGGAATGGAATAGCAAGCGATAACGTGAAGTGTCGTGCAACGATGGAAGAGCCTTGAGCTTTTTGCATTATGGAAAACTACTTCAATTACTACACCGAGATCGAAGAACATTTCCAAAAGCGACGAGGTACTCTGGCGTTGCTCTCTCCCCTCGATTGGTCATTGATCGAATCGTTTCAGTCCGCAGGTATCCCGTTGGAGATAATTCTCCGGGGTATAGACTGCGCCTTCGAAAAGCGGTCTAAGGCCAGGTCCAAGACACAAAAAATCAATTCACTGGCATATTGCACACAGGCAATACTGGCCGAGTATGAACGCCACCAAGAGAGCTTAGCTGGCAGTTCCTCTCAAATTGAGGCGAAATCTTCACCGGTTGGTTCTAGCGAGACCGATAAGGCCAATTTGCTTCAACTCCTCGATAAGGCGTGTGACCTTTTAATGCGGTCTCAAGTTCAATCACCGGTTCCTCCGGAAAGTCCGCTGGTAGGAGTGATTGAGGATACTGTCTCGTCCTTACAGGCCATCAAGACAGAGATCTCTACTTGTCAGCATCCTGATTATGAACACTTGGAAATGCGACTCAGCACTCTGGAGGAGAAGATTCTCGCATCACTCATCTCCTGTTTGAGTGAGGATGTTTTGATGGCTGTCCGTACCGAAGTGTCAAGTGAAATCCAGCGTCACCGCCGGGGTCTGAGAGCGGAACAAATGGCTCTGCTGGAAAGGAAGATGCTCCACAAGCGGCTTTTCGACCGCTTTCACTTGCCTCGACTGAGCTTATTTTATTTGCCCTTGAACTAGTC
>DATKMG010000023.1:0-4405 GCA_035541995.1 Terriglobia bacterium | reverse complement strand
AGGACAGAGGAATAGGAATAACGCTAGAATGCCAATCAAAAAACATTGCCAGCGGGGGCCAGTTTCTCTGGCAGGTGAGGAGGGCTGGATGGAGGCGCAAGACATCAGAAGACCCCATTTCTCGATTCAAGAATTTTCTGTTTACAGATCCCTATCATCGATGCTGATTTTCAGCGATTTGAGGAACTTGAGATCCTGGGAGGTGATATCTAGACGGGTCTGTGAGTGGCCAAGTTCGCCGACCTCTTCCGTTTCCGCAGAACCATCTTCCTGACGTCGATTAAATCCGATGGTTGCTTCCAAAACCAGGAACACATCGTAGCCCGCCCCTCGAATTTTAGCGATTGCTTCGCTGATCTTCTCGGAATTGGAAAGGGTATCGTTGATGGCTGCCCCCAAATCCTTCATGAGTTCTTTCAGGTTATCGTCAAGTGGCTCCACAAGGATCCAGACCTTTTCTGGGGAATACCTCTGGGCTTCGGCAGAGTGACTGGAAATCTGACGGTGGCTGGAACTGCTTTCTCTTCTCGCAACCCAGAGGCATGTTACGCCCAATGCTGAGAGCTGTCAAGCTGGAGGGCTTCTCCGGCTTCTCCGCTTCTCAGGGTGCGCAGACGCCGCAAAAAGGGAACCAAGTTTGATGACCCTCGTTTCCGGATTTTCTTTTGTGCTCTTCTCGCCCAGGAATTTTTAAGCCCTTGGCTCAGAACAGATGATTTTTGGTCAGGAGTCAATAAGGGATGGGATCTTTGGAAGTCAATACCAGTTTGCCGTGCTTTACACCCTTTGTGGCTATCAACCTGTCGGCAATGCGTTTCACTTTTCCGGCTTTACCACGCAAAATCAGGACCTCGAGACACAGGTGTGCATCGAGATGCACATGGAGGGCTGAGACAATGGCTTCCAGAAACTGGTGCTGGTAGTCGGTGAGCCTCTCCTCGAGTTCACGTTGATGGTGGTCGTAAACCAATGTAACAGTACCCACGACATTAGACTTTGCCAGTTGTTTTTCCTCTTCGATGAGGCGGTCCCGAACCATATCGCGGATGGCCTCAGACCTGCTTGCATAACCTTTCCTGCTGCAAAGCAGATCGAACCGTCTGAGGAGTTCATCTTCCATGGAGACTCCAAACCGCTTAAGTCCACTTCCATTTTGTTTCATCTCCTGAACTCCACCACTCTCTGTCCTTAAAGACTAGCGAATTTCATCCAGACTAATGCAGATGAGGCAGTTTTAACTGCCTGTTTGTGCCATGCTGTCTGTCTGTTCCAAAAAGATTCTCCCCGGGCATGAACACCACTCAATGCTCATGCTGGTGCCCCACATCATGACTGTGGAGGTGACGGTGCGTTATTCCTCCATGACGATGATAATGTTCGTGAATGAGGTTGGCCTTGAGCAGGAGTTCAGTAGACCCGAGGATGAGATCTGTCTGGCCGTCAGCCAGCAGGCGGTGGTTCTCGCCCAGGATCATGACCCGGTCACAGATCTCATCCACCATGCCTAAATCATGAGTGGCAATCACCAGCGTTTTTCCAGCCCCTTTCAGTTGCAGGAGAAATTCAATCAGCCAGGCTTGTGTCCGTGGATCCAGCTCATTGCCGGGTTCATCTAGAAGCAGTACGTCGGGATTCATTGTCAGCACCGAACCGATAGCAACTTTCTTCTTTTCCCCCCCGCTCAGGCTAAAGGGTGCTCGGTCAGCCAATTGATCAATCTCAAGCAGGGCCATTACGTCGCGTATTCTCTCGCTTACCTGTTCGTTGGGTAAGTCCAACTGCAAAGGACCGAAGCTAAGTTCGTCCCGGACGGTGGGACAAAACAGTTGAACGTCGGATCTTTGGAAAACCAGTCCGACACGACTCCGGAACTGCCGATTAGCCTCCTCATGGCTAAGAATCTCCTCAGTGATTTTCGTGCCAAAGGCTTCATACTCTCCGCAAGAGGGAAAAAGTAATCCGTCCAAAAGCTCTAGTAAGGTCGACTTACCACACCCATTCGCTCCCAAAATTCCCAGGCTTTCACCCCGGCCAACCAAAAGGTCGAGAGACTCCAGGGCCATTGATCCGCCTGGATATTGAAAGGTCACCTGGCTCAGGTTGAAGATGGTTTCGGTCTTCTCCGATGAGATTACTGCCCGCTCCGGTGCCATCGGTTCACGCGTGGTAGCACCGCCTTTCGTCATGAGGAGATTCTGGCCTCCAGCAGATAAAGCGCGAGGCACACCGTTCCTACAATTCCGATCGAAATAAAGTCAACCGGCCTCCAGCGGAAAGTCTCCAGAACTTTGGGTTCACCGCAGAATCCCCGGGAGACCATGGAAGAGTATACATCCTCAGCTAATTCCTGAGAACGTTTGAAGAGATATCCGACCTGGGCACCCAGCCAGCGATGGTCCTCACGCCATTGAGTAGCGCGAAGGGTGCGGCTTTTTCTGGCCAGAAACCAGTCCAGCGCCAGACCCAATAGCAGGTGAATGTAACGGACTGTCATACTCAGGGCTAGAACCAGAACCTGTGGGACAGCCAAGCAACGCAAGGCCCGCAACAGCTTTTGCCATGAGGTAGTGGCCAGAAGAAGCATTACGACAGAAAGCGAAGCGCCTACCCTGGCGACCAGGAGTAGGGCAGCTCTGAGTCCATTGTCCGTAATCGCTAAGGTCGAGGGCAAGTTCAGGGGACCCCAATGGATCTCATGGTCTGCTTGAAGCAGGACCCAAAGGGAATGCCCAGGGGTGATCCAATTGAAGATTGCAGGGGTGGCCAGAACCACCGTGTAAAAGAGCACCAAGGACCAACCTCGCCCCAAGACGAATTGCATTTTTGCCTTGGAAAAGAGGGCTGTGAACCACACTCCCAGGCAAATGCCGCCCAAAAGCACAGGACTGCGGAGAAAGCTCAATGTCAGCAGCAGAGCCAGGACCATAATCAATTTGGACCGGGGATCCAAGGTCTGCAACAAGCAAGGGCTCCGCCTGGCACTCTCCAAATGGGAAAAATCCTGGAAGGCTTCGAAAATCGAGTGAATAGTTTTCTCTGCGAAAGGAGAAATTCTTCGACCTTTACCCTGTTCCCTTCGTTCCGAGGAGATTGACAACTTCTGCCGGTCTCTTAGCCAAGAAGGCAAAGACATGGATGGTGATAATTCAGGAGGCATCGCGCTTCCTCTCTTCCTCCGGAATAGCCAGCCAGCGACCCAGTCCAAGACAAAGAATCGCAATCACCCCGGCGCCAACTAATCCAGCCAGGAGATAGGCCAGTTTCGTCTGCCACGGCTTGGTCATTCCGGGAACCCTATAATCGGGAAACAAGGCCTTCCATAGCCCTTCCAGTTTTTCCAGTTGGGCTGGAACATATCCACACTTCTCTTTCAATTGTCCGGAACTCCATTCCCCCCAAGCCCCCTTGGCTCCGAACTTCTCAGGCAGGAGAATACCCAGCGGAGTCAGCAAAACCAGCAGTCCCAAACCCATCCAGAGTCTCTTGTATCGGAGCTTCATATTCTCCAAGCTACCCCATGCAAGCTCACCGTCGCCGAAAATATCGGAGTTGCCAGCGGCGAAAATTTCCCTCGTTAGCCTGTTGGATTGGGCGCTGCCCGCCGGGTTTCCACTTCGGGGTTCATCAAGGTCAACAGCAAAGGGTCTGCCTTTTGGAGATATAGAATTACCCCAGAGGTCAGAAGAGCTTCCAATATGCCGAATACCAATAAGTGGCTCCCGACCATCGCCGGCACGGTCACATTTAGCGGAAAGGGACAATACAATGGGTTTCCCATGGTACTTCTCGAGATCCAAGGCTGAACGCCCAACTCCAAAGCCGTGACCAAGGCCGATGTGTTGACTCCCACATATGCGGCCACGGCGCTTGCGGCTACTATTCGCCGCGACATCGGCCTGATCCCCCGGGTCAGCAACCGATAAATCAGAAACCCCACGAAAGGGATGACGACACCCATGTTGAAACAGTTGGCTCCAATGGCAGTAATCCCTCCGTCTCCAAAAAGTAGAGCCTGAACGATCAGGGCAGCTGAGACGGCCAGCACCGCGGCCCAAGGGCCAAGCAGAATGGAGACCAGCGCAGCTCCAGTGGCGTGCCCGGTTGTCCCTCCGGGGGTAGGCACGTTAAACATCATGATGACGAAAGAAAAGGCCGCACTCATTGCAAAAAGTGGAACGTGTCGGGTTCGTAGGGTCGTCTTCAAGACTCGGGAGGCCTTAGCCCAGATTGGCAACATTATTCCCCAGAGAGGAATGAATGTCTGCGGGCTCAAGTAGCCATCCGGAATGTGCATGCCCCAAAATAGCATAAGTAGCCCGATTATGAAAATCGTAACACGCGATCAGGTTATGAGTGAGTTGATTGGTGTATTTTGGAGGGCTAATTGGAAGACCACCGTCCCTCC
>DATKMG010000022.1:0-3921 GCA_035541995.1 Terriglobia bacterium | reverse complement strand
CGTGCAGAAAGTTTTTATCGTGTCGTTCAGTCCCCACCAGGCATGCAAGACCAAGACTCCTTCGCCTTTGCCTGTGGATGGAAGAGCCAGAAAGCCTTGGGGTTGGGTGCGGGTCATCGGAACTCCTTTCAGTGGTTGTGCTGAAATACCGGCGGCGGTCCGTGGAGCCGGCGCCTATGGGCAAATGGTAAAGGATGATAGAACGTTGCCGTTAACGGTGAGGGAGACCCTGATGTTGGCCGGGTTGGCGAATGGCGGGCTGATGTGGGTGGTGACCTCCTGGCTCCCGGAATCGGCGAAGCTGTAACTCTGGGAGACCACGGTCAAAACCCCGTTGGTGGTCGACCAGACATAACTTGCATCCACGGGACCATCCGCGAATATCGAAGTCCAGACGTCGTATTGGGAATTGGAGCTGCATTTTCCTCCGGCATAGGTATACCGCCACCCCTGAACCTTCGTCACCATCCCGCCGGTGCCATCCTGGATGACGATCATCACGCTCATCTCCTGGGGGGTGCCGTCCGCCTTCTTGACCGGGTTTCCCGCGCCGTTGTAAAGCTGCCAAACTCCCCAGTGGGTCCCATTCTTGGATGGGGCCTTAAGAGGGGCGGAGAGGTCGACCGAATCCCCGGGCTTTACCGAGGTGGTGACGACCTCAGCAGGTGAGGGGCCGTCCATTTGTTCGCCGCGCATGAAAACCAGCTTGTACTTGGCATCCCAGGTACAACTCCCCAGGTTTTGTATTCTCCACGTCTTGGTGAAGGCCTCTCCGGCTTTGACCACGGTGTTATCGGGATAGTTGACGTCCATGATGAATTTGGCCAGGTCGCAATCGGCAGCGGTCGGACCCAACGTCGGGGTGGCGGTGGAGGTGAGTATCGCCAGGGTGGCGACGGGGGATGCCAAGACCTGCTCAGCCATCGTGGCGGTGGACAATGCCTGTTGGGCTGCAGTGGGTGAATCCAATGGCGCCTGGCTGACGGCAGGGACGGGTAAATTGCAAGAAGACAGCAATGTGGCCGTAGCCAACAGGCAGATGGCCGGGACGAGAAATAGGTGGGTCTGTTTCTTCATCTTTATTCCCTTTCCGTTCTGAAAATAAGTAGATCGGTCCAGATGGATCTGCAGAAACGACCTCAAAGGTCCTTGGAAGGATTTCATATGGAGCTTCGTTACAGCCCCGGTCGACGGATTATGTTCCCTGCTGTTCGTTCGAGCCGGTCAAGCCCATTTATAAACATCAACTCCCGGCCTTTCTCTGGGATCAATTTCTTAATCGAGGCAGGATTCGCCCTGTCTTTTTCATATACTGCCGATAGGCTTCCCCAAATCGACCGATCATCATCTCTTCTTCTCGGGAAATTCGAACTTCGTACATCAGGATTAACGGGCCCAAGTATATCAGCCCGGTCAGCCAATTGGCCGATAGGAACAAAAAACCAATGCCGATCGTGAAAAACGCACTATACATGGGATGGCGCACATACCGATACGGTCCATGGGTGATCAGTTCGTGTTCTTCGGACAAGGCCAGAACAGCCGTCCAATTCCTTCCGAGAACATAATGCGCCCAGCTGAACAATGCAATCCCAGCACAGGTGATTATTCCCCCCGCCCACCGCAGCCAGGCCGGAATGGGAAAATGGGCGAAGTCGATCCAGGAAGTCAGGCAATAAATTGGCAATAAGAGATATGCGGCTGCAAATATGCGAAAGAAAAGCGATTCCTGCTTCTCATTGGTTCGGACTAAATTCCGCTTGCTTGAAATCTTCCCCTGGAAATAAATGCGGATTCCCAGATAGAGAATCCAAAGAATGCCAAAACTGATCCGGAATAGGTTTTCAGAATTCGCCTTGATCATACGATTCCTTTGATGACGATGATGTACGTTGAAGTGTAATTCCTGGCGGAGTGCTGACAGAGCGACTCGAGATCATTATCGCGCAATCGCTCCGAATGTGCCCGGGAGCCCCAAGGCCTTGTCCTTTTCACTGAGCCGGCGTCGGGCTGTTCTGCACACCTACTCGTCTATGCCGGGGGCGCGATGCCCGATGATGTTTCCATCCGGGTCGGTCTCCAGCAAGCCTTTGGTGGCATCCAGGATGACCAATGGATTGTTCCAGGGATCGAGCAATACAGCGCATTGGCCAATTTGAATATCAAATGGTCCCTTGACGAGTTTGCCTCCTGCAGCCTGAAACCGTTCGATGGCTTCGGGAACCGACTTGACCATAAAGTCGGTTTCAATGGGTCTATTGTCGGTATGCAGCACAAGCTCCGCATCAGAATTCGGAAGACGGAGTCCGGCGGCATGCGATCCATCACGCCAGATCAGCTGATGGCCCAGCGATCCGTAGAAGGATATGGCCTCATCGAGGTTTTGGACTGGAAGACTGTGGCAATCGACTTTGAGAAGAAGTGGATTCATTTGACCTCAAGTTGTTTGGCATAACGCATGGAATGACACATTCACTCTTTGTGACCGGTGATGGGACTCACTTATTGATTCGAGGACTGTCCATAAAGCCACAAGGCCCGCAAGGCTTCCAGAGTGGAATGGACGTCCTGGCTTGGACCATCCTCACTGGGCCAGCGTCCATCATCTTGCTGACCACGGTCCAGCAACAGGGCCGCCTTTTTCAGCAGGGGAAGGTTTGCTGGAACACCTGCTGAAACCAGGGTAATCATGAGCCAGGATAGATTGCTTACGGCCAAATCGTCGGCTCTCCGACTCAGGTAGTCAAAGGCTTTCCCCGATTCGTCACGGTAATTCATCTTGTACAGTAGACCTCCCGCCAGCCAATGCGTATGCAGGAAACTTGGCAGTGATCCAGCCTGGTTGAATTGGGATCGGAGATAATTCGCTGCTTTTAAACCCTTATCATCCGGGTTACCCAAAAGCGATAACCAAAGCCCGCAATTTGCCGTGATGTAAAGCTTGGCGGCCAGGTCGCCGGGTAGAGCCCAGACAGGCGCCAGGTGAGCAATTCTTTTATCTTCTTCCCAACTCCCATCGGACGATTGACGTTGAGCGAGAAAATGAACGGTGGCCCTTACGGCGGTTTCCGATGGAGAGATCCCGAGTTGGTCAGCCTGCGCCAGCCGAAAGCAAGAGGCATCTAGTGAGGTGTAATCCTCTGCCCAGTATGGAGGCCAACCGCCGTCGAGTCGCTGACCATTGAAAAGTTCGGAAATCACCTCCTGGGATGGGCGCTCATTTGTCAACAAATAATGGAGCCGAGCCAGCTCAACTTGGTTGCCCCGATTCTCGATAAAAGCAATTGCTTTGTTTAGATCGGTCATGGTTTTTCCCTATTGATATAAGACGATCCGGCCGCAAGTTCACAGCGCGATCCCTGCCTGGTGTGGAAAAATTCTGGAGCGAAGTAAAGAGGATTGGAGCCGGGTTGCGTCCGGCCCTTTTCCAAGAAGATCTTAGCCTTTGCTTTTCGACCCTCGGTTCCAGGAACCAATCTCGATGATGTTTCCTTCTGGATCGGCGACCATCGATGAATACATCCCCCATGGCTCATTCCGCGGGGCGTAAATGGGTTGACCTCCGGATTTGACGACCCGATCGAATTCCCGATCCACGTCCCCGGAAGTGGGTAAATCGATGGCGAGTTCAAAAGTTCCATTCAAGCCGGTGGGAAAAGTTGGGGGTTGACCTAATAATGCAGGCAGTTGCCCTCGCTCGTACATGGAGAAACGGACACCCTTATGCTTGAACTCGGCATATGGGCCCTTACCGTCCCATTCGATCTCGAAACCGAGAACGTCCCGGTAGAATGTCACCATCTGGTTCAGGTTTCGAACGAAGATTCCGATCATGTCCAACTGTGTGCTCATTTTGTTTTGTTCTCCGGGTTGACAGGCAATTCATTGATCGTGATTTTTGGTTGCGGTCGCTACGAGCCT
>DATKMG010000021.1:0-13002 GCA_035541995.1 Terriglobia bacterium | reverse complement strand
GGTCATAATTTCTGAGGAGGCGGTTGATCTCATCTAGGATCGACTCTTCTTCCAGGAGGATCTCACGTCCGTCAAACTCCGCAATCAGCGAACTGTTGCGGCTATGACCCGGATTGTAGTTCTCTCCTTCGACGCGGAGCTTCAATGTCCGCAGGGGTGGATAGGGGTAGTTGACATCCTCAGGAGAATCCAATACCTGGAACTCCTGTAACTCGCCCTGGCCATCAAGGCTGACTGCCAACTGGCAGAGCGGAAACATGCCGGTATGGATGAAGAAGAGCTGAGGGAGCGGGATATCACAGGTAGCTGGCTCCAACTCGTTCACCTGCCGCAATACCCGCTGTGTCAGCGGAATGTAGTGGAGAGGATTCTCAACCTGAATTTCCAACGCCGGAACCAAGTCATCGGAGTAAAATTCTCGCTTTTCGATCAATTCTGTTCGCAGCTGTATTTTTGTGGTTGCAAACCAGTCCCGGGCCTGCTTTAAGAGCTGCACGGGGCCAGTCAAGTAAAAAACCGGATGATAGGCAGACGTGCAGGAGTGCATCTGTCCAGCCTCATCCAGAACCCAGAGAACCATTCCTCGTGCACAGGGATAAGCATCAAACAACCAGCCGGAAATCTGCATGGGACGAATCCTCAAGAATCCGAGTTGTTCACACCGCAGAGAAGCCCGTCGTGTTTTTCCATCTCTTCTAGATCGCAGGAAACTGGCAATTGACCGTTGTCTTCCGTTTTGACCGTGTTCTGCGCCCGCACTTGCTTTTGCAGAGTGAGTAAATCCCGTTGTACCTCGATCAACATCGCAACGAGAATCGGCTCCATAGGAACCGGCATGGCGGCATAAGCCATGGCCTGAGCATGGTATTGAGCCCGGTCAAAGAGCCGGTCCAGAATTTCCTGATCTTCCCTCCGCAAAGCCCGACGGAATTTTCCCCAATGCTCGGCCTGGACTTTCTGAATTAGTTGTGTCGCAGTAATGACCGTGCGTCCCATTGGAACTCCTCAAGCATGTTCAAACAGGTGCCAGGGGCGGTATCAGGTGTTAGGGGCTAGCCAAGGATGAAGAGACAACTATGCAGAATTTTACACTCATCCTTCTTCCTAGACACCGCATCGTTCTCCCGACATTTGTTGTCTGACACCTCGCATCTGAAATCTGGCCCTAAGACAGATAGGATCGCGGCCGGAAGATTTCCCCCTGTCGAACCAGCCAGTGACGGTCTGTTCCAGCCGGTTTCTCTACTTGAACCAGCAGCCAATCTTTCACTCCCTGATCCGCAACTTCTGTGGGCCAGCAGGAAGCCACACCCAAAGCACAAAGTTTCAATTTCTTCACGAAGACCCTGCCGGTGGCAGCCGCCGGTTGTTGGCAGGCCAGTAACAAACGAAATCCGGCCTGACTCAACCGGTTTAGTTCACTTACGAACGCACGAAAAATCGCCCAGGCTTCATGGTTGGGAACACTCTCATCGTAAAAAGTCGTTAACGGCCCCAGAAGCAAAATCAAACAACTGTTCCATTGCCTGGCAGCTTTCTCCACCTGGCGAATCAATGACAACATCTGATGGCAGGTAAAACTACGGGAAACCCGGATGCGTCGTAAAAATTCTTCCGGAGTCTGCCCTACTTTCCGGGCTAGTTCTGACACCAGGTAAGGATCGAAGGTGTTTGCCCCATCCAAAACCATCATGGGCTCAGGCTGCAGCAAAATCCGACAAGCCAGTTTCTGAGAAAGTCTCAACACATGAGGATGTCCGTACAACAGAAAGATACCGGACAGTCTCTCTCCCATCTGCCAGGCTTCGTAAAGGGTAACGGGTGTTACCGACGGAGCCAACGGCAGAAGCCTGTCTCTAGGGACAGTTGTGGCTAGCTCATTCTCCTCGCCAGTATGCCCAGTGGAGATTGGCACAGGCAAATGGCCGGGACTTAGAGAAACATCCTTTTCCATATTCTGCATATCCATAGCGAACAAAAAGCGAAAGTTCTTTCCAAAATCTTTCCCCGAATGACACCTGCTACATTCTTTCTTTCTATCTACGTCTGAGAGAAAAACGAAAGGCCGCTCAGAAGCAAATCGGCAGTTCTTTTTTCTGTTGGCGATAAGCCAGAATCATTTCCCGAAGAGCATCCTGAAGCAAGTTCCGGCATTCTTCCAGGGTCTTTCCTTCTGTGATCACCTCTGGCTACTCGATCAATTGCCCCATATATCCGGATTTGATTTTTGGTATATTTGGCTGTGTAGCTACTGATCATAAGATTCTCCCAAACTGATCATCAATCCTGACCTTTCGTATTCGGAAATAGTTCCCGCGGTTTGTGACGGTTGATTGGCGTAACCCAAAAGCCGCAGAGTCAAAAACCGACTCTGCGCTACCTCCGACTTCCCACTCGAAGCGTTTAGCCAATGCCAATCTGCCGGGCCAGCCGCCGCAAATCCGGTGCGGGTACCCCCAAGCTTTCCGGACCCAGATCCCGAAGCGTTCCATTCCTTCAACATTTGCGGGTTCCCCAGAGATTGAAGCCAGGCTAAAACCTCGTCCAGATTCATGACATCGTACCTTCCCAGGGTGGTCCAATTACCGTTGTCACGCTGCTTTTTCGGGAGAGGATAGGCGAGAGAGCCGGTGCAGGTACGCTTCATAAAGTGCAACCAGCAGGTTAGCTAACTCTTCGAACCCTGTCAGAAACCCGTTGTGAAGTTTCGCTTTGCACGTGTAGCGGCATGGCAAGTCGCGAGTTTTCAGATAATGTTCTCTCAAAATCTCCTGGATATGCAACCGATCCCCTTCCGGCAGACGAAAACCGCTGACGTTCTTCCAGGCTGATAACTCTAAGGCTTCATTAAAGCGCTTGTCGACCTTTCCAAAAATATCGAAAGCGTGCTCGGTTAGCCCCCATCGAATGAGCACCCTAACAATGGCACCTTCCAGCCCCAGCCTGGCTTTGAAATTATCCAGCCAACCAAGCCCTTCTATCGGCAGTTCACTCACAAATTCCTCCCTAACCGGATCAGGTGCCAGGTGTGAGGCTTCTGAAACCAAGGGAGGATATCCTATTCCCTAGCCCCTATTCCCGGCCCCTGGTTTATGTCAGTTTTCGATACATTCCAATTACCTTCCCGACCACTTCGACCTCTTTGGCATCGACTTCAATCGGGTCATACTTAGGGTTCTCCGCTTTCAAAAGGACACTATTAGCACGATGGTAGAACCGCTTCAGTGTGGCTTCGGTTTGGTGAACTCTCGCAACCACAATCTCACCATTTTCTGCGTTGGCTTGCTGGCGAACCAAGGCCAGATCCCCTGGCAGAATATGGGCTTCTTTCATACTGTCGCCTTTCACCCGCAACAAAAACACCTTGTCATCTCTCACCCATTCGCGTGGAAGCAGGACAGAACCCTCCAGATTCTCTTCTGCCAGCAGAGGCAATCCTGCTTGGACCCGCCCCAAGATTGGAACTTCAACGATTTGTTCCCGGGTAAATGTCTGCGACTGTAACGGGACGTTGGCCCTGGACTTCAGAGGTTGGTGCTGCAGGTATCCTTTGGCCCGCAAGCTCTCGATATGTTGTTGAATAGCCTGTGCTGACTTCCCCAAAGCCTCGGCAATTTCCCGAACCGACGGGGCCATGCCACTTTTGGAAAACGAACTCTGAATGAAGTGCAGAACCTCTTTTTGCTTTTCGGTAAGTTCCATTTTAATCTCCGACTGAGAAAGACGGAGAAATATAGATATTTGTCAATACAGACAAATGTAAGTATAGACACCCGTCTGGTATTTGTCAAGTGGAAAATTTAAAAAAGACGGTAATTTTCGCCGGGGAATATGTCTTGGGCCCCCGCTTCTTCCGGCAAGGCAATCCTACGCAGTTCAGGATAAGCCTTGAGCAACTTTGGCATGACTTTTACCGGTTTCCCAGAAAGCTGGTGAATAAACTCTAGAGCATTCTTGATCTCGGATGCGCGGTAGTGGTTGTTAAAGATCACATAGAGGGTTCCTTCGTGCTGCTGGAATTCTCTGACCATTCCCAGGTACACCTCAAGTTCCTCGATTGAGTAGTCGTAGTCATAGCGTCCGTCTCGCCCCATGTCAGCATCAAACCAGTTGGCAGCGTTACGGCCGTGAAATCGCAGATAACCAAGCTGGCTGGAGGTGGAGCTGAGTACCCGGACGGGGGGCATGGAATGAGACACATCAGGCTGGTCGATATTGGCAAATGCTACCCGATGGTCTTCAAGTAGCCTTAAGAAAGAATCTACCTGAAACGACTTGTGCCGGACTTCTAAAGCCAAAGGAAATTGCCGGAAGGTATCAAACAATCTCAAGAGATAGTCGACGGCTTTTGGCCCATAGTGGAACCGATAGGGGAACTGTATCAGTAAGGCGCCCAATTTCCCGAGTTCGAGCATGGGTCGGAAGACCCCTGAAAAAGCTTCGGCTGCCTCAGGAACCAGCATTGGAGTCCCTTCCTGGAGGTCTGCTCCATGGGTGAACACCTTGTAAAGCTTCGCCGTAAAATGGAAGCGCGGGTTGTGGCTGACACTATTCACCCACCCCGCAATCATGGAAACGGAGGGAATGCAATAGAAGCTGGTGTTAATTTCGATCGTATCGAAAAAGTGAGACAAGTACTGGAGCTTGTCCTGGTGAGTTTCACCCGGGTAAACTATCCCTTTCCAGTCCGGGTAAGACCAGCCCGCCACACCCACTAGAATTCTGCCCGGTAAGACTTGGGGCATTTCGTTGGGCATAAGTTCCCAGTCTCCAAAAATATAGTAACCGGAATCAAGGGGCTGGCGTTATTCTAGCATGGGCGAAGCCGCGTCGATCATTATGGCAAACGCGATTCTCGTGGGAGCGGAAACAGAACTGATCCGGCGGTGCCGATGCGGCGACCACGCTGCGTTCGAGAGTCTCGTAAAGAAGCATGAGCGAAGGATCTTCGGGCTGATCCACCAGATCATTCGCTCATCCAAAGATGTGGAAGACATAGCCCAAGAGGTATTTGTCAAGCTTTACTTCTCGCTTCCGAAGTTTCGAATGGACTCATCGTTCGATGCGTGGATCTATCGGATTACCGTCAACCAATGCTACGATTTCCTAAGGAAGGAAAAACGGCACGCCCAAGTCACGATGTCGGAGTTGACGGAGGAAGACGCTTCCCGTTTTGAGAGTCTGGAGTCTGCAACTCAGCCAACACCGACGGATTTTGACAAGACCCTGGAAGTGAAACAAATTGCCGACAGGTTGCTCAGACTGATTCACCCCCGGGACCGAATGCTGCTCGTGCTCAAGGAAGTGGAGCAGTTGTCGATAGAAGAGTTGGCGGACATTTTTAGGACTTCGCGCAGCGCCATCAAACTCCGTTTGTTCAGGGCGCGCCGGCAGCTCCAAGCCGCCTGTCAAAAGGGCCGGAAACGGCTCAAAAGGAAGTCATCCCATGTCACATCGTAAATTCCAGAGTCTTCTCGAAGAATATGCTGATAAGTCTCTCCCGGACACAAAGTCCAGCCGGGAGTTGGAAGAGCATCTGCGCTGGTGTGCGGAATGCCGAAACCAACTCTCTCTGATCGAGTGGACTCGAGGAATCATCCGCATGGCACGACCCGAACAGGGGCCAATGCCGGAGCCGGGATTCTCCCGCAACGTGATTAATGAGGTTATCAAGCAGGACTATCTCTGGAGACCGCTGCGTCTGATTGCCATACGGGCAATCCCGGTCATGGCTTTGCTTGCGGTTATTCTAGGGGTACTGGCATACCAGCAAGCCAGTTCCTTGTTCACACAGCAAGCTCCGGATTCTGTGCTGGTTGACACCTATGCCGATTTGCCCACTACCTGGGGACAGGATCGGACTATCATCTCTGACACCGTGTTTCAAGACCGCGACCGAGTGGTTGACATCCTGATGGAAGGCCGCCTCGGCGGGACCTCCGAAAGGAATGGGAAGAAATGACAACCCCTGCCAAGTTCAAAGCGTTCGTCCTCGTGATCGTGGTTTTTGCTCTGGGGCTAGTGTTGGGAGCCTCTCTGGCTACGACCTTTGTCTCCAGGAAGCTTGCAGCTGCAGGTCCTACCGCTCCGAAGGATGTGCGTCATCACATGATGGATACCTTTAAGACGCGGTTGGCGCTCTCTCCGGCCGAGGAGCAGAAACTTCAAGTCATTTTTGACGATGCCCACCAACAATTCAAAGCTTTACACGCAACTGTAAAACCGCAGTTTGATGCAATTCGAAGCCAAATGCGGGATAGAATTCGCGAAATTCTCGACGACAAACAAAAAAAGGAGTTTGAAGTAATGGTTCAGGAATATGACCGTCGCGAGAGGGAGCACAACCGCTGAGGACCTGGTGAACTGAATCCATGTCGCGCCTCATTGCCGGGTGGGACCCATTTTTCTACCTGAAAGGGTGAAGTTCACGTTTCGGAGCAGAGTTTTATTTCTCAAGCACTCATAGCCTGAGTCTCGGGCTGTTGGTTAATCACCAAGTGCGTATTTGTGAGAAGATATCGAGCCTTCGGAATGAGGAGGTAAATGATCGCACCGACTTGACAATGGAAGGCTTAGACCGATCAGTCATCAGCCTGAAGTTCAAGGCTGGGTTTCAGACTGTTCCAACCCTCGCCATTTCTTAATTTCCGGGGTGACTATATTCTCATAGCATTCAGGGCAGATGCTATGGCTGAACTGAGCCTCAGAGTGCTGACCCAAATAGGTTTCAACCTGTTGCCAGTAATTCTGGTCGGTTCGAATCTTCTTGCAGTAGGAGCAGATCGGGAGTAATCCTTGAAGTTGCTTGACCTTGGAAAGGGCTACTTCCAGCTCCTTGACACGCTCAGCAAGGCTTTGCTGGAGTTCCATCAGCCGCACTCCGACCTGAAGCCGAGCATGCAATTCCTCCTGGTCAAAGGGCTTTGTCAAGTAGTCATCAGCTCCCGATTGGAGGCCCGCCACGACATCTTCACGCCGACCTCTAGCCGTCAACAGGATAATATAGAGGGGGTGTCTTGCATTTCTGGAACGAGCGAGGCGACAGACCTCCAACCCGTCCATCCCTGGCATCATCCAGTCCAGGATAGCAAGCATCGGAAATTCTTGATTTTGCAGGTGCTGCCAGGCCTCTTCACCATCATCAGCAACCAAGACCGAATAGCCCCATCGTTTTACCGTGGTTTCCAGCAAACGCCGGGATACGATGTCGTCTTCTGCAATTAGAATTCTCAATGCAGGATTCCCTCTCAGATACTCGCGGCACTATCGTGGCCTCAACCTGTTGACCACTTTAAGTTTTGGGGAGTCGCCGACCCTTTGAGTTGCTGTCCAACTCTCCAAGTTCTTTCATCGGCTCGAGATGTAAAATCCTTCATGGAATTTTTCGCATTGCCTTGAAACTTTTTGTCCTTGCAACACGTTTAAGAAAGCTAGGAGGATACGACGATGAAAAGGAATCTCTTACTGGCTCTGATCGCAGCGCTTGTCCTCGCCTCGGTTGGGATCGCCCAGACCCAAACTCGAGGCCCTTGGATGCACTTGGAAGTAACGGAAAAGGGTGGCGACCCTGGAACAATTAAGGTCAACCTACCTGTCTCAATGGTGGACACGGCCCTCAACATGGTTAAAGACAAGAACCTGAAAGAAGGACACTTAAAGTTGGATCACACAGAAATCTCAGTTGTGGAGATGCGGCAACTCTGGAACGAATTAAAGAACGCGGGGAATGCCGAATTTGTGAGCGTTGAGAAGAAGGATGAGACTGTCCGGATTAGCAGGGAAGGCAGTTTTGTTCTTATCAAGGTGAACAACACCAAGAATACAGAGAAGGTCGACATTAGAATGCCTATCAGTGTCGTAGATGCATTGCTTTCAGGGCAAGAAAACGAGTTAAACTTGAAGGCCGCCCTTTCCTCAATGAAGGTTGGAAATGCAGGAGACATTCTCACAGTCAATGAGCCTGATACCCACGTTAGACTCTGGATCGATTGAGGCCGGCTATGACGCTGAAAAACGTTCTTCTCGGATTCCTGATTGTAGTCCTGCTGCTGATCGCTTATGCCGTTCATGCCGGGATTGCGATCGTAAGTGTGAATGACCCGGACACACATTTGTGGATTCCCGTGCCAATTGCAGTAGGCCACCTTGTTGGAAGCTTTCTTGACCTGCCACTTCCCAAGGAGCCGGAGATTGAGAAGTTCATTGAGTATCGATCCGCAGCTGCGGAAATTGTCCGCCAGTTGCACGATCTTCCCGACTGCACGCTCGTCGAAGTGGATAAACAAAACGAAAAAGTCCGAATTTCCAAACGCGGAGAATCCCTGCTCATCAGTGTGGATGATCCAACGGACCAGGTACGCTTGCGAGTTCCTTTGCGAATGGCAGATCGAATGATGGAAGCCATCGACAAACCGCATCCGACGGTGGGCGATATCGTGGCTTGCTTGGAATGGCAACCCTCGGGAGATCTCATCCATGTCAAGTCAAACAAAGAAGAGGTGAGAATCTCCATTTGGTGAGTGTAAAGTTGCACTGATGAAGAATAGATTGAGGCCAACCTCCATCTCTTGTTCAGGCTTGGATGGCCTGTTCGGAATTTTGACCTCCAGCCGATTTTCTTTTCCCCGGCCTCGCGCCTGTGCTCGATTCTCCACTCCTTAGAGACGAGCACAGGTCTCATAAGAAGCAGCACTGCCTCGAACCCTTCCATCCGGCGTTATCCTGAATTGGACTGTCGAATTTTCCTGACTGACACCTGAAGCCCCGTATTGTTACAATACATTCTCCTTCTGTGAGGGCTCGCCGTCAGAGTGAGGGATCTGGTCTCACGGTAGGTGGGCTATCTTCTCAAGGGTTACAGGTTCCATGCGCGACTTAAACGAACAGAGGCGATTACTGCAGGGACTTCTGACGGAACGAATTTTGGTACTTGATGGAGCCATGGGGACCATGATCCAGCAGAAGAACCTGACTGCTGAGGACTTTGGTGGCAAGGCGCTCGAAGGTTGTAATGAATATCTTACAAAGAGCAATCCGCAGGTGGTCTTGGATATTCATCGCCGTTATTTGCAAGCCGGAGCCGACATAATCGAGACCAACACCTTCGGCGGGACGGCCCTGGTGCTGGCGGAATACCATCTGGATGATCAGGCACACGAACTCAATCTCAAGGCCGCAAGGTTGGCTCGCCAAGCCGTAGAGGAATTTACGTCTTCCTCGAAACCCCGCTTCGTGGCCGGGTCTATGGGACCAACCACTAAGGCGATCTCGGTCACGGGAGGCGTGACATTTGCCCAGCTCCGCCAGAATTTCTACCAACAGGCCAGAGCTTTGGTTGAGGGAGGTGTCGATGTACTCCTGGTGGAGACTTGCCAAGATACCCGGAACATTAAAGCCGCTGTTCTTGCCGTCCGGCAATTAGGTCAGGAGCTAGGCGTGCGGATTCCTCTGATGGTCTCGGTGACCATTGAGCCCACAGGAACGATGCTTGCTGGCCAGAGTGTGGATGCTCTCTGGGCATCGCTAGAGCATCTGGACGTGGTCTCTGTTGGACTTAACTGTGCCACAGGGCCTGAATTCATGACTGATCATATCCGGACCCTGCATTCGTTATCGAATCGCTTGATATCGTGTTACCCCAATGCGGGCTTGCCGGATTATGAGGGCCGCTACCTCGAAACCCCCGAGTCGTTGGCAAATCAGTTAGAGCGCTTCGTCAACAATGGCTGGTTGAATCTGGTGGGAGGCTGTTGCGGGACTACAGATGCCCACATCCGTGCTATTGCCGAGATGGTTGAAGACAGAGAGCCTCGACATCCGATCCCCTCGACATACAGGGCTTTTTATTCCGGCATCGAGCTGGTGGAAGCCGAGGAGAGTAACCGTCCTTTGCTGATCGGAGAACGTACAAACGTAATTGGATCCCGGTTGTTCAAGAATTTGGTAGGCGAAGAAAAGTGGGATGAGGCCTCAGAGATAGCCCGCCGACAAGTCAAGAACGGCGCGCAGATCATTGATGTTTGTCTGCAAAGCACCGAGCGGGAAGAGCTCAAGGACATTCAGCCCTTCTATGAGAAGCTGATTCGCAAGATCAAGACTCCCATCATGATCGACTCCACTGATCCCCGCGCTGTGGAACTTGCTCTGACTTACTGCCAGGGGAAGAGCGTCATCAACTCCATCAACCTCGAAGATGGGGAGGACAAACTCGAAAAGGTCTGTCCTTTGGCTCGAAGCTATGGAGCCGCCCTGGTTGTGGGGTGCATTGACGAGGACCCTGTCCAGGCCCAAGCCTTTACGCGCGAGCGAAAGCTGGTCATCGCTCAAAGATCTTATCAACTCCTGACAGAAAAATACGAGATCCCCCCCCAGGATATCATTTTCGACCCCCTGGTGTTTCCTTGCGCTACGGGAGACGAGAACTACATCGGTGGTGCAGTCGAAACAATCGAGGGAATCCGGCTGATCAAGCAGAACATCCCACATGTCAAAACTATCCTGGGTATTTCAAACGTCTCTTTCGGGCTGCCACCTGCCGCTCGTGAAGTGGTCAATTCGGTTTTCTTATACCATTGTTCCAAAGCCGGCCTGGACTTGGCCATTGTCAATGCCGAGAAGCTTGAGCGTTTCGCTTCCATCTCCGCTAAGGAGCGAAATCTAGCGGAAACTCTGCTCTTCAATTACCCCCCTGCCTTAGTCCCTGAGGATCATCCTGATCGAGAATTGTTGTCCAACGCCTCGAACGACTGGCGTGTGCAAACCAAAGCCCAGAGAGTCGCCGTCAATCAATTCAACATTGCTTCCGTGGCCGAGCATTTCCGCACAGCGGTGAAAAAGGGAAGAGATCAAGTCAGTGAGCTGCCCCTGGAGAAACGGTTGTCTGGTTATATCATTGAAGGCAGCAAGGACGGGCTCATTGAAGATCTTGACTTGAAGCTCAAAGAAGGAGCCGCCCCCTTGGATATTATCAATGGTCCCTTGATGGCCGGTATGAGCGAAGTGGGGCGACTCTTCAACAACAACGAGCTGATTGTTGCCGAAGTCCTGCAGTCAGCCGAGGCCATGAAAGCGGCTGTCGGTTACCTGGAAAAGTTCATGGAAAAAGCCGAGGTGACCAAAAAGGCCAAGGTGATCCTGGCCACTGTGAAGGGGGATGTCCATGATATTGGCAAGAATTTGGTCGAGATTATCTTAAACAACAACGGGTACGAGGTCATTAATCTCGGCATCAAAGTGCCACCTGAAGAGTTGATCCAGGCATATAGGGTTCACCATCCTGATGCTGTGGGGTTATCGGGCCTCCTGGTCAAAAGTGCGCAGCAGATGGTCGTGACGGCGGCCGACCTGCGGGACGCAGGCATTGAAGTGCCACTCTTGGTGGGAGGAGCTGCCCTGTCCGAGAAATTTACTCGTTTAAAGATTGCTCCGAAGTACGGCAAAGCGGTTTGCTATGCCAAAGACGCCATGATGGGGCTTCAATTGATGAATCAGTTGTGTGATCCCGAAGCGAGGGAATCTGTGCTCCATTCCCACACTCATGCGATAGAGGCGCCAGTCACGGAAGAACAAGTTGTAGATGTGGTGCCGGTATCGACTGAGCGATCCTCGCGAGTTCGAGTGGATCTTCCTATCCCCAAACTGCCTTATCCGGACCGAAAAGTGCGTGAGGTGCCGGATCTTGCAGAGATTTGGAGCTATGTTAATCCTCACATGTTGTATGGACGTCACATGGGATTCAGGGGACATTTTGAAAAGTCGCTGGCCGAGCACGACCCGAAGGCAATCGAACTTCACCAATGGATGGAGGAGCTGAAGCGGGAGGCTTTGAAGTTCATGAAGGTCCGCGCTGTCTGGCAGTTTTTTGAAGCTCAACGCGAAGGGAATTCCATTTATCTTTTTCCGCCTGGTGGCGCCAATCCAGTGCACTCATTTCATTTCAACCGGCAACGTCGCAGCGAAGGCTTGTGCCTGAGTGACTTCGTCCTTCCGCCCTTCAACGGAAACCGCGACCAGCTGGCTCTTTTCGCGGTCACCGCTGGTGAAGGTATCCGTGAAAGCTCACAAGCCTCCAAGGAGGCTGGTGAATACGTCAAATCCCACGGCATCCAGGCTCTTGCGATTGAAACCGCCGAAGCCTGTGCAGAGTGGCTTCACCGGCGGATTCGTGAGGATTGGGGCTTCCCCGACCCTCCAGAGATGATCATGCAACAACGCTTTACCTCCAAGTATCGCGGGAAGCGATACAGTTTCGGCTATCCAGCCTGTCCTAATCTTGACGACCAGGCGGGTATTTGGAAACTCATTCATCCTGAGGAAATCGGGATCCAGTTGACAGAAGGCATGATGATGGATCCCGAGGCCAGTGTCAGCGCCCTGGTTTTCCACCATCCCGACTGTACGTATTTCTCAGTCAGTGAAACGCCTGAATCTTGAATTCTCTGGTCGTTGCAGTCGAAATGTGGCCCTTTCAGATTTCTGAATGTAGTGTCAGCGGTTCTCGAAGTTCAGGGTAACGAGGCGGGAATTCCCGTTTGGGCGGCTCACCAAGAGGACTAGCAATTTGCCTTTTTGGGATTCAACTATTAGCTTCTGGTACTCGCTCAGCGACCGCACAGGGCAGCGGTTGATCTCCACGATAATGTCACCTGGGCTCAAACCGGCATCAGCAGCCTGACAGAATTCGTTGACATTGACTACTACAATCCTTCCCTGGTTCTCACCCAAATGAAGGAGTTTGCGCTGTTCAATGGTCAGCTCCTGAACAGAGATCCCCATATAACCGCCGGGCGGCAGCGCCCCATTGGTGTCTTCACCTTCCAGTTCACGAGGTTGAATGGGGACCGCTCTCAAATGCTGTCTCTCCCTGACGACTACATCGAATTCGATTCGCTTTTGATCACGCAAGCCCGTCAGCCGGATGCGGGTTCCCGGGGCCGTTCCAGCAATCCGTCGAAAAAAATCGTCCTTCCCCTCAATAGGTATGTCGTCAATATTGGTGAGAAC
>DATKMG010000020.1:0-3492 GCA_035541995.1 Terriglobia bacterium | reverse complement strand
CCAGTTCATCTCAAGGGATACCCCGAATTTGATAATGTGAGGACCATGAATCCAATTGAAGTTGTCCGACAGGTGGTAACGGTTATACCCTTGATCGTCGGGAAGACGGCCATCGGGTTGATAATTTCCCTTGTTCAGGTCATAACCGAAATTGACTCCGGGAATAATGTTGTAAGGGTTGGCAGCAGTAAACAACTGTCCACCCTCATAACCCACATTGGTCCGCCGGATCGCGTCGAAATAGTTGGCCGTGGTTCTTCCGAAAAGATCCACCGCCTGACCTTGTTCCTTCTCACCAGTAAACCCTGAACTGAACTCGTTCACCTTGCTCGGGTTGAGCGTATGCGTCCAAGTCATCACCACGCTATCGGTGATGTACCGGTAATGGTGCTGCCAGACAGGCAGGTTTCCATCCATTCCCAGCGCATAGCACTGATAAGCCCGTGTGTCGGCTCTCCAGCGGCGCGGGAGGAAAGCGAAGTGGTCCTTCTCCGTCGGATGGTAATCTACCTTCAAGACGTTCAGCATTTTGGGAATCTCACAACTGTCCTGCCACTCGAAGTTGTAGTTCCCCCCCGTCTGGGCAAGGTTCGTATTGTTCGGCAAAGGCATGATGTTCATCAAGAGCTGCGCATCTTCGTTGATCCGACCCGAGGGAATGATGTTGTTGGGGAACTGTTTGCGGGTGATGGGATCGATAACCTTTATGAGACTGCCACCCTGGTCGAAGGTTTGGGAGAAATCTCCGGCCCTTTCTGCCGCCGTCGGAACCGTGACGTGAGTGATGCCTTGAGGCAGTTTTACCCTCCAGTTCTCCTGGGAGTAAAAGAAAAACAGCTTCTTCTTCTCGGTGTTAAACTTCCCCGGTAAATAAATAGGTCCCCCACCATTGAAACCCATGGTCGTGAACCGATATGCCGGCTTGGGAATCCCGTCCCGGTTGTTAAAGAAATCGTTAGCGTTCAGGTTTTCATGTCGCTTATACAAGTAGACGTTTCCATGAAAATCCCGTGTTCCCGACTTTGAGACCAGCTCGATGGTTGAACCCGTATTGCGTCCATAATCGGATGTGTAGTTGTTGGAGATAATCTTGGCTTCCGAGACGGCGTCCATGCTGATGGCCGCCATGTTCAGCCCAGCAAAGTCGGGGTTGGAGCCCACCTGTCCATCCACCGTCACGGTATTCCAAAACAGGCGCGCCCCTCCGATGGCTGGAGTGAAGCTGCCAAACACTCCCCCATTGGAGGAGGTCCCGGCCGGATCGCGATCACCGATTTCCCCCGTACCCCAGGCATAGGGGGTCACCTGGGACACCCCGGGCATGAGCCTTAGCAGATTCATCACGTCCCGTCCCTTGGCCGGAGCACTCTCAAGCTCCTTGAGTGACAATACGGCCACCGTGTCGGCGGTCTCAGTCCTCACGGTCTCTCCCTCCAATGTGACATTCACCGTGTTGGACAGCTCGCCAACCTCCAACTGAATCCTGCCCAATCCCACACGCTCACCAGCAGTCAGTAGAATTCCTTGGCGACGAATTCCGCGAAAGCCTATCTTCTCAATCCTGAGGGCATAGCTACCTGGCTGCAAGGCCGTAAAAACAAAATCTCCCGCCTCGTTGGTGGCCGCATTGCGAGTGACACTGGTATGTTCATTGGTCAGGATAACTTCCGCACCTGGAACGACGGCTCCGCTCGAGTCCACCAGGGTGCCGCTGATAGTACCGGTGACCGACTGAGCGGCCAATCGAATCGCAATGAAGGCAATCGATGCGAAGAGGCCAGCCGATATCAACCTGAAGGGAATCTTCCTCGACATGTTGCCCCTTCCCAGGTCGTTTGAGACTTGCGCTATTTAGGAAATGACAGTGTCAAGACTGTATACGAAAAGACTAAGGGGGTCAACAAATGTCTATAAAACTAATACCCTTTTTTGTTGCAGAACTACGATTTGGTGGAGATTGAGAAGGGCCGCTGCCCGCAATCAAAAACTAAACGCAAAGGCGCGGAGGCGCAAAGAATAATCGGGAATATCGAGGACCGCAGGTCAGTGGTTAGTGGTTAGTGATCAGTGACGAGTGGCGAGGAAACCGCTATTGACAGACTCGTCCAATTCACCCTTGGAATAAGTGGGAAGACGCCAAAGGCGGCAGGGGGTTGTCCCCCCGACTTTTTCCCGAAAGGATGCATTTATCAGCCTGGGGTTCCAGCGACGTGAGGCCAGTTACCCGGCGCGAAGGAAAGCAGGAGCAAACTCCTGCGCTCTAAAGAGAGCACCCACATTTCATCGAAAATTCTCCACCAGCATCAGGTCGCTGCCGCTGGATTCATCGAGCTGCGAAAACAGGAGGTATCGGCCGTCCGGTGAAACGGATATCCCTTCCCACGGTTCCCCCGAGGTTGGAGCAACCACTTTCACTTTGCCGGTGGCGAAGCTCAGAAACTGGATGGAGGACTTTTGATTCGAACCCAGCTGAGGTATAAAGTAGATTCCGCTGTCAGCGACACAGAAGTGGTTCGAAATGTTAGTAGAGACGACCTGGACTTCCTTACCACTTGTGAGGGGCATTTTCCATAGACTCTCGGATGCGCCCGACTTGGTATAGTAGATTGACTCGCCGTCGGGAGACTCAAGCGCTGGCCCACCCCCATTCTGGGTCAGCTGGACAGGCTGCCCGCCTCCGGCCGAGACTCTCCATGTCTCCCAACGCCCAGTCCGTTTCGATTCAAAGTAGATCCACTTTCCGTCTCGGGACCAACTCGGGTAGTCGTCGGGCGAACCGGCGGTCAAGCGGCGGGGCTTCCCGCCATTCGGCCTAATGACATGGATGCCCCGCTTCCCTTCCGGATCGAAGTCAAAAGCGATACTCTGCCCATCGGGCGACCAGCTCGCGCTGCCGGCACTTGTTCCCGTCTGCGAAAACAACTCCCCTGCGTGGGAACCATCCGCATCACAGAGCCAGAGGCCATGAACTCCAGTCTGATCAGATTCATAGGCAATCTTCTTGCCGTCGGGAGAATATTGTGCCGCTACCTCGGTGCGCGTGGAGGCAATGAACCGAACCGGAGAACCGGCGGCCACTCCAGGGCTAGCCAGCGGAAGACGCCAAATGTTCAGGTCTGACGTTGCAACGCGCTCATAGGCCAATCGATTGCCCTTTCGTGATAGGGCTGGAAGCTTCGCCTCTCCCGTGCTGTATGGTAGGCGCTCTGGCTGTCCCACCCCTGAGCTGGACACTCGCCAAAGGTTCAGCCCCTTTCCGTAAGAAAAGGAGCTAAAGACGATCTCCTTCCCATCTGGAGTCCAGGCAGGGCCAAAGAGAACAGAATTCAAGGAAGCCAATCGCCTTGGTTCGCTTTTGGGCCTTAATTCATCCGTCAGGTCCTGCAGGTAGATGTCCGCGATACTGGGAAAGCTGATTGTTCGACTAAACGCAACCGTGTGTCCATCGGGCGAGACGGCAGGAGAGGAATCCGGGAAAGAGTTCGACGGCGA
>DATKMG010000019.1:0-8933 GCA_035541995.1 Terriglobia bacterium | reverse complement strand
CGCTATCTGAAGCGTTTGGTAAATACCTCGGTTGGAACGTTTACTGGCATAAGTGATTCAATGGGCTGGAGGTCTTGATTGGTGAAGTTGGTTTTTTGACCTCACTGTCACTCTACTCAACTTCAACCTTCAACCTTCATCCTTTTCAGAGTATTCGAGAGAAATCCAGGAGTGCTTATCATGGCAATTGTAGCGGGAGTCGACTTCGGTACGCTGAATGTGCGGGTTTCCATCGTAGACAGCCAAAATGGGCGCTTGGGCTCCGCAACCGCCGAGTACCCCCTTCATAGAAAGAGAGAGGACCCGGATCATGCTACCCAGAGCCATCGGGATCACATGAACGCTCTGGTTCAGGCTACCCGTCAGGCCCTGAAGAATGCGGGTGTGCAGGGCAGTGAAGTGGCGGCAATGGCCCTCGACACGACAGGGTCGAGTGTTGTCCCGGTTGGCGACGGGCTGATTCCGCTTGATGACTATTATCTCTGGTGCGACCACCGCGCCAAGCGCGAAGCGGCCCTGATTACCGAAAGAGCTCATGCTGAAGGGCTGGAAGCCATTAAATGGTATGGTGGGGTCTATTCCTCTGAGTGGGGATTTGCCAAACTCCTGCACTGGTTGAGGCACAATCCAGAGAAGAGAGAACGGTTTGTGACCGCGTTGGAGCATTGCGACATGGCCACCGCTGTCCTGTGTGGAATCCGCGACCCCTTCCAAGTTCCGCGCAGCATTTGTGCCATGGGACACAAGTGGATGTGGAATGAATTGTTGGGTGGCTTGCCGCCTGAGGGCTTCCTTGTGCGCGTGGATACTCTATTGGAAGGTATCCGGGATCAGCTGGCAGGAACGTATGCGACGTCCGACAGGATTGCCGGCCATTTGACTTCAGAGTGGGCAGAGCGGCTTGGATTGAAGCCAGGAATCCCCATCCCGGTCGGCGCGTTCGATGCGCATTGGGACGCCATTGGGGCGGGCGTGCGGGAAGGTGACGTGGTCAATGTGGTAGGAACCTCGACCTGTATTATGGCCATTGCCAGGCATGTTGATTTGATCCCTGGAGTTTGCGGGGTAGTCAAGGGTTCCATCCATCCAAAATTCTTTGGCATTGAAGCAGGACTGTCAGCTACTGGAGACATCTTCGATGCCATCGCTAAACGAGCAGGATCGAGTGTGGTCGATCTAAGTAGCGGCCTTGAAAAATTCAGGGGAGGACAGACCGGCCTGCTTCGGATGACCTGGGACAATGGGGATCGGACGGTCCTGGTCAATCCTGAACTTGGAGGAGTAACTCTGGGTTGGAACCTCACCCACACGGCCCAGGACGAGCTGTTCGCGGCCATTGAAGGAACCGCTTTCCACACTCGCGTGATCCTGGAACGGATAGGAGAGCACGGTGTCACCATCCAACGGGTTATCAATGGGGGAGGAATCCCGCAAAAGAACGAGACGCTGAATCGGATTTACGCCAACGTTCTGAACAAGCCTGTTCTGGTGCCGGAAAGCGAGGTCACTAGCCTGGGATCGGCTATATTCGCTTTCCTGGCAGCCGGGACCTTCAAGACGATTGAGGAAGCGCAGGCGGCCCTCTGCCCTAAACACCGGACAGTCCTGCCTGGGGCGTCTGAGGCCGCCCGATACCAGAAGCTTTATCCTCTCTTTAAAGAACTCTACTTTGCGATGGGGCAGCCGGAGTCATCACCCGCCGCTATCGGAGAGGTTTTGCCGGCCTTGCGGGCGATTGCCACAGAGGCACGGAGCACTTAAAGGTTGCTGGAGTTTTGATACCATTTCAATAGGATTGGAGAATATCTATGCCGCAAGTAAGTTCTGTCCAGGCAGCCGCTGAAGCCATGGGCAGACGGAAGATCGATCAGTCGATCCTGGTGGGCTTTGACGGCTTTGTTGATGAAATCATACATTTGGTGGATGAGCGTCAGGACGCGGATCATTTTACCCGAATCAATTCGATGGCCGCCTATGGTAATCGTGTGGCTAACGCCGCAGGAAAGAGCTGCAATGTCGAGATGGTGGTCAACCAGATGAAACTGGGCGGCAACGGACCCATCATGGGAAACTCGCTGCAGGCCCAAGGTTATAAGATCATTTACATGGGAGCTTTGGGAAAAGAAAGGATTCATCCTGTCTTCGAGAAATTTGCCTCTAACTGCTTCAAGGTAATTTCTTGCGCTGATCCTGCCCATACGGATGCCCTTGAATTCCTGGACGGAAAGGTCATGATGGGGAAACTGCAGCCTCTGCGGGATGTAAATTGGACGCAGTTGATGACCCGGGTGTCTTTAGACGAAATGAGGAAGATCATCGAAGAAGTCAGCCTGGTCGCCTGTACGAACTGGACAATGCTGCCTTTCATGAATTCGATTCTATTGGGATTGAATGACGTTCTGGGTCAATGCAGAGAGAAGAAATCTGTCTTTGTGGATCTGGCTGATCCGCGCAAGCGGACTGTTGTGGACATCCGTGAGGTTTTGGAGCTGCTCGGTTCTATGCAGAAGGTAGCAGATATGCTCCTCGGCCTCAATGAAGATGAGGCAACACAAATCGCCAGAGTCCTCGGCGTCTCCACTGGGCTGGATTTGAAGGCGCTGGCGGCGGATATCAGAAGCAAAACCGGCTTGCATATGGTCGTGATTCATCCAGTTAAGGAAGCAGCTGTAGCTACTGGAGACGGGGCCTTCTGGATGGGTGGGCCCTATACCCCTGTCCCGAAACTCACAACTGGCGCCGGGGATAATTTCAATGCCGGTTTCTGCAACGGCTATTTGGGCGGGCTCCCTGCCGAACAGTGTCTCGCCACCGGAGTTTGCGCCTCGGGGTTTTATGTCCGCAACGGCCGGTCCCCTCAGCATCAGGAACTAGTAGAGTTCATGAAGCAATGGGCGGCAGGTAATTGTGGAGTGATAGAGTGATCTCGAGATAACGGACTTAGCGGGAGTATTCAATCCTTTAATCGCCGTCCCTTTTTCCAACCATCCTCAGACCTCATACTGCGAAGTCTGTGCTACCCTGCGTCCTGAGACGACGACAGAAACTAGCCAGTGGGTGAGCGGCCAAGCAGTTCGTCGCGACACCCCCGGGAACAGGTCCGTAATTGAGGATGTACCCGGGAAGAGTGACAGACACTTCTCTCGAATATTCAGGGTGAAGGCATGCGTGTAGGCGCCCTTGTTTCAGAAGGCCTGTGCAGCGCGCCGTCAACCTCCATTTTGACCCTCACTTTTGATTGCTCCAATTCTCTCCTTCCTCTTGGTGTTCTCATCCGAAAAAGGTAGAATGAAGCATCCCAGGAGAATGACATGAGAGCTATTTTTGCTTCGAGCCCCCGCGGCCCTGGAAGAAGAGTCACTATATTCGCCTTTGTCTTTTTCATTAACATGTTCTTGATGGCGAAGGGCGGCGTCAAGAGAAGCCAAGCTGGAAAGGAAGGCGGCAGTCCAGCACCACCCACCCAGCGGGTCGAATTCGATCGCGACATTGCTCCCATTTTTAAGGCTTCGTGCGTGGCCTGCCACGGTGGAGAAAAACCGCTGGCTGGGCTTCGACTGGATTCTGAGGCTGCCGTGCTTAAAGGGGGAGTCTCGGGGAAGGTTGTCCTGCCCGGAAATAGCCGTGAGAGCGTTCTACTCAAGCGTCTAATGGGGTCTAATGATGGCCCCAGGATGCCTCAAGGGGCTGATCCCCTGCCGCGGGCTGCCATTGAAAAGATTCGCGCATGGATCGATGGCGCAATCTCCGCTTCGGGGACTACAGCGCTTCCAGAAATCACTGCGAGTCACTCGCAAACTGCCGGCTCGTCAGTTGTTAATTCCTCCTCGGGCGATCCCGGCTTATTCGCGACTACCATCCGCCCGCTCTTCGCGGAGTACTGTGTCCGCTGCCACGGCCCGGAGGTCCATCAAAATGAGTTGCGCCTGGATTCTCTATCGGCTGCCTTAAGGGGGAGTTCTTCAGGAAAGGTCATCCTGCCGGGCAGCGGTGAAAAGAGTCCTCTGGTGCGAAGGTTGCTAGGGTTGGTTCGCCCTCAGATGCCTTACGGAAGTCCTCCGTTGACGGCGGAACAGATTGCCTCGATTCGTCACTGGATCGACCGCGGGGCGCCTGGCCCGGATTCTCAACTGGCGATCTCGGTCGCGAAGCCCGCAGGCCACTGGGCATACACCAGGCCCGTCCGGGCTGAATTGCCAAAAGTAAAGAACTCCGGCTGGTGTCGCAATCCCATTGATTATTTTGTCCTGTCGCGCCTGGAAAAAGAAGGATTGTCTCCTTCTCCCGAGGCCAACAAGGAGGCGCTGATCAGGCGAGTCAGTCTGGACCTGATTGGCCTGCCTCCGTCACTTGAGGAAGTCGATGCCTTCCTCGCTGATCAGAGGCCGGACGCCTATGAAAAACTGGTAGACCGGCTGCTCGCTTCACCCCATTACGGCGAACGATGGGCCCGACCCTGGCTGGACCTCGCCCGTTACGCAGATACGCACGGCTATGAAAAGGACGAACGGCGTGTCGCCTGGAAATTTCGCGACTGGGTGATCAATGCACTGAACGAGGATATGTCGTTTAAGGAATTCACTATCGAACAAATCGCAGGCGACATGCTTCCTGGCGCAACCACCGAGCAGAAGATTGCCAGTGGATTTCATCGGAACACCATGCTTAACCAGGAGGGTGGTGTAGACAAAGAGGAATACCGCTGGTACTCCCTGGTCGACCGGGTCAATACCACGGCTTCGGTTTGGCTGGGAAGCACGCTGGCCTGCGCGCAATGTCACAATCACAAGTTCGATCCATTCCCACAGAAGGACTATTACCGGTTTCTAGCCTTCTTCGACAATTCCGAGTACGTCATTTCTGATCTGGGGCAGGGAGAAGGGTGGGTGGTCGAGCCCGAGCTGGAGCTGCCCACTCCCGAGCAGGAGGCCAGGAGCAAACAGATCAAGGCGGAGATGAGCAGGCTGCAAACGATCCTGGACACCCCCACTCCGGAACTCGAGACTGCCCAAGCCTCCTGGGAGACAGCAATGAAACAAGCGGACGCTCAGTGGACCGTGCTCCGCCCCCAGCGGTTCACTTCAGCGGGAGGTGCCACGCTCAAGCTCTTGCTAGACCAATCGATTTTGGCAACCGGCAAAAACCCCGAGGCTGACAGTTACACGATCGAGGCTCGAACTAATCTAACTGGAATGACGGCCCTGCGTATAGAGGTTTTGAGCGATTCAAGCCTCCCCCACAATGGCCCCGGGCGTGACCCTGAGGGTAATTTCTTTCTGAGCCAGGTAGAACTCGAGACTGCGCCGGACGGCAAACCGGAGGAAGTCCGGAAGATTACATTCAAAGACTCTTTGGCCGACGAATCTCAAAAAGGCTACTCTGCTAAGAATTTGACCGATCGGGAAGAGTCGAAGACCGGCTGGGCCATTGAGGCCTCGGACAAGAATGTCCTGCCGCGCAGGCAATTGGTGCTTATTCCTGAGAAGCCATTCGGAACGGAGCAAGAGACCCTCTTAACTGTTCGCCTGAAGCATGAAATGCGCCACGCCTCCCGGAATATCGGGCGCTTCCGACTGTCTGTGACTTCAGTCTCGGACCCCGGGAGCATCGTCGATCTGCCAGCGCGTCTTTGGCCCGTTCTGGAAATTCCTGTTCTCCGGCGTACTCCTGAACAGAAGCAATCGGTGGCAGCAGTCTATCGCTCGGTCTCACCCTTGCTACAGACCGTCCGAGATCGCCTCGAGGAGCAGAAGAAATCTCTCGACAAGCTTGGAATCGCCACTGCTATGATCCTCGAAGAGCGTAAGTCTTTTGAGCGCCCCTCGACGAATCTTCGGATTCGAGGGAGCTTTCTCAGCAAGGGAGAGAAGGTCTATGCCGGCGTCCCCGCGGCCCTTAGTCCCCTGGCGGAAGACGAGATGCCGAACCGGCTTGGTTTGGCGCGGTGGATGGTGGATGAAGACAACCCGCTTACGGCCCGTGTCACGGTGAATCGTTACTGGGAGGCCTTCTTCGGCCGGGGCATTGTCGAGACCTGCGAAGACTTCGGAACGCAAGGTGAGCGACCCAGTCATCCCGAGCTGCTGGACTGGCTGGCAACCGAATTCATGCAACGGGGATGGAGTATGAAGGCGATTAAACGACTGATAGTCACGTCGGCCACCTATCGGCAATCGTCAGCTGTAACGCCCGCCCTCGAAGAGCGGGACCCCTATAACCGATTGCTGGCTCGAGGGCCTCGGTTTCGCGTGGAAGCGGAAATGGTTCGAGATATCGCGCTGGCGGCCAGTGGCCTGCTCAGCCCGAAGCTGGGTGGGCCCAGTGTCTTTCCGTATCAGCCTGAAGGGGTTTGGGACAGGCCGTACAGCGATGACAAATGGGTGATGAGTGAAGGAGAGGACCGCCACCGACGGGGTGTCTACACGTTTGTCCGGCGAACCTCTCCCTATCCGAGTTTGATTAATTTTGATGCCCCCACTCGTGAGTTCTGTACGGTAAGACGCCCCCGTACTAACACGCCGTTGCAGGCTCTGACCACGCTGAATGATCCGTCATTTTTCGAAGCGGCCCAGGCCTTGGCGAAGCGGGTAATAAATGAAGCCGGACCGGATCCTTCTGAGCGCTTGATTCACGGCTTCCGTTTGTGTGTTTCGAGGCGGCCAACCGCCCAGGAACTCGAGCGGGTTCTTTCGTATTATCAGAGCGAACTGAAGAGATTTCGGAGCGACGCTGCCGCAGCCCGTGAGGTGGTTCAGGCAAAAGATCCAAGCGCAGATTCACCAGAGCTGGCAGCCTGGACGATGGTCTCGAACGTCCTGCTCAATCTGGATGAAACGATGACAAAGGAATAAGCCATGGACGACGTCCCCTTATATTCTATGCAGAATTTTCTGCGGGCGGTGACCCGGCGGCATTTTTTCAAGCAGGCCGGCTTTGGGATCGGTGCTGCGGCCCTGACGACTCTAATCAACCGCTACGCCTTTGGCTATGACGGCCTCTCGGCCAATCCCTTGGCTCCCAAGCCTCCGCATTTCACACCCAAGGCGAAGAGCATCATTTACCTTTTTATGGCCGGCGCCCCGTCGCAGGTCGATCTTCTCGATTACAAACCAAAGCTCCAGGAATTGGATGGGCAGCACATCCCGGAGTCGATGGTTAAAGGGGAACGCTTTGCCTTCATTCGAGGGGCCCCCAAACTTCTGGGCTCACCCTATCGGTTCACGAAATGGGGGCGATCTGGCGCTGAAATCTCGGAGCTACTGCCCCACCTGGGAGAGGTTGCCGACAACATTGCCATTATCCGTTCTGTCAGTACAACGCAGTTCAATCATGCGCCGGCACAGATCTTTCTCAATACAGGTCACCAAATCATTGGCCGGCCCAGCCTCGGCGCTTGGCTGACCTATGGGCTGGGAAGTGAAGCCAGTAACCTGCCCGGATTCGTCGTTTTGTTGTCAGGTGAAAACCAGCCGGACGGAGGGACAGCTTGCTGGGGTAGCGGCTTTCTGCCCACAGTCTATCAGGGCGTGCAATTCCGATCTCAGGGAGACCCGGTTTTATTCCTGACGAATCCAGAGGGAGTTACCCCCGCCGATCGGAAGCAGTCACTGGAGGTCTTGAAGGACCTCAACGAAATGCACCTGCAGAGTGCGGGTGACCCTGAGATTCACACGCGCATTGCCTCTTTTGAGATGGCTTACCGCATGCAGGCGAGTGTTCCGGAACTGACGGATATTTCCAAGGAGCCTCGGGCCATCCATGAAATGTATGGAACCGAGTCCGGGAAAGCCTCCTTCGCCAACAATTGCCTGTTGGCCCGTCGCTTGGTGGAGCGGGGCGTTCGCTTTGTGCAACTTTATCACCGTGGGTGGGACAACCACGGAACCACCAGCCACGATGACATTGTGACGCGGCTCCCCAGCTTATGCAGGGAAACAGACCGGGCAGCGGCAGCGTTGGTGAAGGACCTGAAGCAAAAAGGAATGTTGGAGTCCACCCTGGTGGTTTGGGGCGGTGAGTTTGGTCGAACGCCGATGAATGAGGAACGCAACCGCTCGAAGTTTCTGGGACGCGATCACCACCCCAGAGCCTTCAGCATGTGGCTCGCTGGTGGTGGCATCCAGGCTGGCATCACGCTCGGCCAGACTGACGAGCTAGGTTACAATGTGGTCGAAGACCCCATTGAAGTCCATGATTTGCATGCAACGATGCTGCATTTGATGGGCATCGATCACACCAAGCTGACCTACCGATTTCAAGGCCGGGATTTCCGCTTGACCGACATCTACGGCAATGTGGTTAAGAAGCTTCTGGCGTAGTAGGAGGGGTGCAGCGCTTTTCTGTTCCCTCAAAGGTGCCCACAAAGGTGCCCACCTATCAAGGCATACATTCCAAGGGCAGCGTGCGTTGCGCGGGGGACCGGAGAAAAAACTGACTTGAAACTGTGCCGCACTTAAAAGATTGAATAACTTTCCTAATTTACAGTTTCAACAAGAGTTGTTGAAGCTGCTTCTCCAACTCAGGCCGCTCGCTCAGATGCCTGCTGGCTCGTCGCTCCGAGTAAGTGATGGCCGAGGCTGTGCGACCCAGAAACCCAGCCACTTTGACTGTGGGATAAAAGAAATACTGGCGGGCTGCAACCACCAATTGATCGCGGATCGCCACCAAACGACGTTGTTCAGACCTTCCCCGGAGGGCTCGGACACTGACTCCCTACGCTTTAGCCAATCCAGCCGCCAGATCTTCCAAGCCAAGGCGGGTCCCGGCGTAACTCTGACCTGCCTTGCGGCAGGGTTCTTGACCAGCCGGGATGCGTGATTCACCCAGCAGAGGAAAGCGTTCCGGTCGATAATACTCCTGCCGGGACTCCAGATCCGGAGCTTGCTTTAAGAACTCCACCAGTTGCGCCGCTCCGGTTTTTCCGAACTGGGCCA
>DATKMG010000018.1:0-13254 GCA_035541995.1 Terriglobia bacterium | reverse complement strand
TCCGAAACGCGACCTTCGGATTGCCCTTCCCCAAAACCTTCGTGATCGCCGCCGTCAGCGTCGTCTTCCCGTGATCGATATGCCCGATCGTCCCCACATTCACGTGCGGCTTGCTCCGATCAAATCTCTCCTTCGCCATCGCTGTGTTCTCCTTAAGCGGCTGAAGCTTCTTAAGAGCCTTAACTATCTAATGCAAACCCTTAATGCCCGAGACATAGGGCAATTAGAATGACGGAATGGAGCCCACGACCAGGATTGAACTGGTGACCTCATCCTTACCAAGGATGCGCTCTACCATCTGAGCTACGTGGGCCTGGAGCGGGAGACGGGGATCGAACCCGCGACCAACAGCTTGGAAGGCTGTGACTCTACCACTGAGTTACTCCCGCCAGCCTGGAGATGTCAGGTGTCGAGGCCTCAAAGCCTCCGACTCGCACTGAACCCCCGATAACAGGAAACCCCTGCCCCCTCCTCACCCCTGAAACCTAGTACTGATCAGCTGGTGGAGAGAGGAGGATTCGAACCTCCGTAGCTCGCAAGGAGCGGCAGATTTACAGTCTGCTGCCATTAACCGCTCGGCCATCTCTCCCCAATCCGCAACCAAATTCCAGTTCAACTATCCATTCTTGGAGCTGGCGAAGGGACTTGAACCCCTGACCCGCTGATTACAAATCAGCTGCTCTACCAACTGAGCTACGCCAGCAGGCCGACAAACTTTGGAATATAGCATATACCCAATGCAAGTGCAACAGGGAATTCAACTAATTCCTTTTGTGTCCATGCCGGTTGGACCCCTGCCCGCGGCTGCGAGCGACTTCAAATAACACAATTCCGGCGGCCACCGACACGTTTAGGGAATGCAAAGGTCCAAGGGTAGGAATGGATGCCAGGATGTCGCAGTTCTCACGGACGAGCCGTCTCAGACCGGTCCCTTCATTCCCAAAAACCAAGCCGATCGGCACACTATACTCGACCTCAACACAGGATTTTGGTTGATCCGACTCAATCCCCACCATCCAGATACCGCGCTCCTGGGCATACTGGATGGCCCTCACCAGATTCGTCACTCGCGCTATGTGAAGGTGCGCCAATGCTCCCTCAGCAGCCTTGGATACTGTAGGGGATAACCCGGCGGCATTGTCCTTCGGAATTACAACTCCATCAACCCCATAGACCGCGCAGGTTCTCAGGATGGCGCCCAGATTCCTCGGATCTACGATCGAATCCAGAAAGACCAAAAGAGGCAGGGTACTCAATCCGACTAGCAAATCTTCCAGGGCGACATAAGGCTGGACCCCGCAAACGGCTACCACCCCCTGATGAGCTGCGTACCCGGTCTTTCGGTCCAGTATCTCCCGGGGTTCAAACTTGACCGGTATCCCGCGGGCCCTTGCCAGATCGAGAATCTCTTGAAGATGTCGGCTGGAGGCTCCTTGGCTGCAGTAAATTCGCTCAACCGGTCGAGAGCCGGATTTCAGGCACTCATAAGTGGAATGGACGCCGTATATGAGGTCCACAGGGGAGAGTCCTAACGATTACAGATTCGGTTCTACATGAAGGGTGTCTGCAAACTCGGATGCACGCTCGCGACAATTTTTGACCTTCTTGAGAAGAGGGAGCTTGCTGCCCTCTTCAAAGAGCGGGACGAGTTTATCCAACTCAGGCCCAGACTCAGTTTTGGTCAGCGCAATCCGAATGGGATGAAACAGGTTCTTTCCCTTCTGCCCAGTTTTTTGCTTGATGGCTGCCACAATATCCCTCCAAGTTCCTACAACATCTATTGCAGGATCTTTCAGTTGCTCGCGTAATTCCATGACAACTTTAGCGGCACTGGGCTCACTGCGGATCAGCGCGACTGCAACAGCCTTCTCCAGAACCCTGGGCTCCTCGAATGCACAGAGGGATTCAGCCATTTCACCGATCTGGCTGAGGTGATCGATTCTGGGTAGAGCTGCATCGACAAGCAGTCCTATCCATCGCCGAACCGAATCGTCAATCTCCCCCACCCACCCAGACTCTTGCAGGAATGGTGCAGCGAGGGAGATTATCCGTTCTCTATCACTCTCTTTGAGATAATGGCGGTTGATCCAGTAGAGTTTTTGAATGTCGAAAATTGCAGCACTCTTTGAAACCTCACCCAGATTAAAGCTTTGAGTGATCTTTTCCAGAGACTGGACCTCCTCTTCCCCCTCGGGGGGGGACCACCCCAGCAGGGCAATGTAATTCACCAGGGCTTCGGGTAGGATGCCCATTTTCTGGAAGTTTTGCACAGAAACGGCTCCATGCCTTTTGCTCAACCTGGAATGATCGCTTCCCAGAATAGTGGAGAGGTGTGCAAAAGAAGGCAACTTCAATCCAAAGGATTCATAGATCAAGACCTGTTTGGGAGTGTTGGATAGGTGATCATCACCCCTAATGATGTGTGTGATCTCCATCAGGGCATCGTCAACAACGACGGCGTAATTGTACGTGGGGAGGCCATTGGAGCGAATTAAGATAAGATCGCTGATGACATTGCTATCAAACTCCATGGACCCATGAACCAGATCATCAAACCAGATCGGCCCCGGTCGAACCTCGAGTCGAATAACGAAAGATTCTCCTTTCCGCATCCGGTCCTCTGCCGATTTCCGAGACAGATTGCGGCATGTCCTCGGATATTTCCAGGTCAGGCCAGCCGCCTTGGCTTCAGCGGCCTGTTGTTCCAGTTCCGATTCCACGCAGAAGCAATAATAGGCCCGGCCAGACTCAATTAACTGCAAGGCCTTTTCCTTGTAGATCTCCGTCCGCTCACTTTGACGGTAGGGACCGAACTGGCCACCGCAGTCCGGACCTTCGTCCCAATCCATCTCCAACCACTTCAGATCCTGGTAAATCAAATCCTCAAATCTTTCTTCGGAACGAACCAAATCCGTGTCTTCAATCCGCAAAATGAAAACACCACCATGCTTGCGGGCATAGAGCCAGTTGAACAGGGCAGTCCGAGCATTCCCGACATGGAGATGACCCGTGGGACTAGGGGCAAAACGAACTCGGACTGTCATGGGGTTTAAAGGTCGAACAGGGGCGTTTTGACGCTAGCACATCAGGCTAACTGCCGAAAGCTAGCTCCAGCTCTTCAGATCCTAAAGGTCGAGCGGCCAGCAATGGTCTTCCTTTCTAGAGCTAGAACCGTTCCTGCTGGGCATAAAGCTCAGCCAGGGGCAGGTCGCCGGGCTTGGTAATCTTAATATTTCGTTCGCTTCCACGAATGACGTTCACTTCGTAACCCAAGCGTTCCACGAGGCAAGATTCATCGGTGGCATAGAAGTGGTCTTGTCTTGCCTTTTCAAATCCTTCTCTCAGGATCCCGTATCGGAACGCCTGGGGAGTCTGGGCAAGGACGATCTTGTCACGTGCTAAGGTCGCCTCAATGATATTCCTCTCAATTTGCTTGACCGTGTCGACGCAGGGGAGGGCTAGAATAGCGCCCCCCTTTTCCAATGCGACTCGAATCACGCTTCGGATCAATTCCACATCCACAAAGGGACGGACTGCATCATGAACCACGACCACTTCGGTGTCTTCCCCAATTTGCTTAAAACCACAGAAGACCGAGTCCTGACGATGTACGCCCCCAACCACCAGCTCGACAAGGGGAGGGATCTTCTCCTGCTCCAAGAGAGTCTCAAAGAATGGGATGTCCGCCTTTCGAAGTGGAACCACGATCTTCTGAATTTCCTCACAGCGAAGAAATTTCCTTAAGGTATGGACAACAATCGGGGTCCCTTGAAGGGTCAAGAACTGTTTGGGGCTCGCCGATCGCATGCGAGTTCCCATTCCGGCAGCAGGAATGATGGCGGCGGCTTTCACTGCGCAACGGCCTCAACTTTGCTAGGTCTGTCTTCGTAGCGGCCGAAAATCATCTTGCCGGCGGTAGTTTGTAGCACGCTGGTCACCGAAGTCTCGATGGTTTTCCCGATCATTTTCCTGGCATTGTCAACTACCACCATGGTCCCATCATCCAGGTAGGCTACTCCTTGGTTGTACTCCTTCCCTTCCTTGAGGATAAAAACCTTCATCGTTTCCCCCGGGAGCACAACAGGCTTTAATGAGTTGGCCAGTTCATTGACGTTTAGCACTTCCACACCCTGCAGTTGAGCCAATTTGTTTAGATTAAAATCGTTGGTGACAATCTTACCCTCAACCTCTTTGGCCAGTTCAATCAACTTCAGATCGACTTCGCGAGTATTTGGGTAATCCGTTTCAACGATTTGAACGTTTAGGCCCGCCATTTTTTGGACACGCTGCAGGATGTCTAAGCCTCGACGACCGCGATTGCGCTTCAAAGAGTCGGCAGAGTCGGCTACCTGTTGGAGTTCACGCAACACGAACTGAGGAATAATTAGGATTCCGTCAATAAACCCCGTCTCGCACACATCGGCAATCCGACCGTCAATAATTACGCTCGTATCCAGGATTTTGTAGCTCTTCTTCCCCGGGCGTTCTCCACCAAACAACCCGCCCAGGGCTGATAGATTGAGCAAGTCTCCTTTGTTGGCCCCCGAGATCAAACCAACGTACGCCATCAGCAGAAACAAACCAATCTCAAGGAAGGATAGTGTGGCCGGCTCGATAGAGGTTTTGGTCAGCATGCTGCTGATCATGGTTGCCCCGCCGATTCCCAGGATCGAACCCACTGCGGCTCCAATGAGCCGCTTCAGAGAGATCTTTCGCAACCGGGCTTCAAAAATAATAATGGCCGCCGCACCAAAGGCACCCAATGTGGCAGAAATCCCCTTGGAGAGGCCAAAAGGCTGGAAATAGTAGGCGGTCACAATAAGGACAACTGCAAAGATCATACGAACAATAGCGAGTTCAAACAATTTATTCCCCCCCTTTCCTGATTAGAATAAGTCCCTTCTTGATGTGCCCATGGGTTCAGGTACATGAAAATTAAGAAGCACGATAAGACAAGTCGGAAGACTGGGTCTACCAAATCAAAATAAGAACTCAAGCGCCTGCTGGACGGACTTAACCGGGATTAACTCAATATCGGACTTCACGTCTGTCTTGGGCATGCTGTTGGAAGGGAGCAAGCACTTTTTGAAACCCAAAGAAGCCGCTTCCCGGATCCTCAGGTTCGACTGGCTGATTCCCCTGACCTCGCCTGCCAATCCCACTTCGCCCAGCACGACTGTCTCAGATCGAATCGCCAGGTTGCGGTAACTTGACACTGTGGCGGTCACGATGCCCAAGTCGGCCGCAGGTTCGTCCACGTTGAGCCCCCCTGCCACGTTAATATAAACATCACTGTTCAAAAGGTGAAACCCCAAGCGTTTTTCCAGCATGGCCACCATCAACGAAACCCGGTTGGGATCTACCCCTGCTGTCATTCTCCTGGGACTGGGATAGTTTGTGCCGCTGACCAATGCCTGAAGCTCAACCAATATGGGTCTTGACCCTTCCATACAGCAGATTACAACCGACCCCGCTGCACCGGCCGGTCGCTCAGCCAGGAAGAGCTTGGAGGGGTTATCGATCGGAATTAAGCCCTCGTTCGTCATCTCAAAGACCCCTAGTTCATTGGCCGCACCGAAACGGTTTTTGATGGTCCTGATCAGACGATGGCTTTGATAACGCTCACCTTCGAAGTATAGCACCGTATCCACAATATGTTCAAGCGCCTTGGGACCGGCCAGAGTCCCGTCTTTGGTAATGTGCCCGATCAGGAAGGTGGGGATGGAGTCCCGCTTGCTGAGGAAGAGAAAATGAGTTGCAATTTCCCGAACCTGACTGACCGAGCCAGGCGCGGAGCTCAGTTTTTCAGAATAGACGGTCTGCACGGAGTCGAGGATGATCACCTGCGGGGAAAGCCGCGTGATATGATCTTGAATTCGTTCCAAGCAGGTCTCAGTAAGCAAAAATAACCGTGAGGGATTCAGACCTAGACGGTCGCCACGCATCTTGATTTGTTTTTCAGATTCCTCCCCAGAAACATACAGCACCACGGTATCCTGCTGTTGCATAGAATTGGCGGCCTGCAGCAAGAGAGTTGATTTTCCGATGCCGGGATCCCCTCCGATCAGGACCAGAGAGCCCGGAACAATCCCCCCACCTAGTACTCGGTCCAGTTCAGCAATCCCTGAAGAGAAACGAGATTCCGCCTGACTGTCAATCTCGTTGAAGGCGACTGGCCCTGTGAAAGTTGAGGAACGCATTCCGGGAGCCTTGGAGGATGACCCCTCTTCGAACTCCTCAAGGAAGGTGTTCCATTCTCCGCAATCCGGACACTTGCCTAACCATTTAGTTGCAATATAACCGCAACCCTGACAGACAAAGACCGATTTTGTTTTACTCATAATTACTTCTGCTTCCCACCATCACTGAGCATTTGTGAAAACTCGTGGGACTCTTTGACCGATTCCGGTCAAGATCTCGTAGGGGATCGTTTGACACAACTCAGCAAGCTCACTGACACTAATCTCTTCTGAGCCTTGTCTACCAATCAGTACAACCTCCTGTCCGGGCTGCACCATTGGCACGTCAGTCACATCAATGACGGTCAGATCCATGCTGATTCGGCCGATAATCGGCACCCTTCGTCCACACACCAATACGGAGCCCTGGTTGGAAAGAAGTCGATTGTATCCATCCGCATAGCCAATAGGAATCGCGGCAACCACACTGTCTCTGGACGAAGTGTAGGTGCAACCATATCCCACCGGTGTTCCTTTCCTGATCGACCTCAAATGCATGAGACGGGTCTTCAACGAAAGTAGGGGTTGGAGCAGGGTTGGCTCCTTGTCGAAAGGGTTGACTCCGTAAAGGATCAGTCCCGGGCGAACTGTGTCGTACCAGGACCCTGGCCAGCGTAAGACCGCGGCGCTGTTAGCAGCGTGAGTCCATTCGGGAATGAATCCCTTGCCTGCTAGATCCTCCAAAACCCGGCTGAATCTTTCAAGTTGCCGCAAGGTCTCGGGACTGCTCATGTCGTCAGATGAACTCAGATGAGTAAAGATACCCTGAAGGCAGGCCCATCGGTATTGAAGACAGAGTTCAATCCGAGACAATGCTTGCTCCCAGTCTACCCCTAGCCGAGTCATCCCGGTATTAATCTTTAAATGGTAGCGAACCTTTTTTTGCATTCGCTCAGCCACTTGATTCAGCACTTCGACTTTTTGAGGATCTTCGACCGCAGGAGTCAGGTCATGGCAAACGATTTCTTCTTCTTGGCCTGACCAGTGGCCGTTGAGCAGGAGGATGGGTAGCTCAATACCCGCACCCCTCAGTTCCAGCGCTTCCTCCAGAATGGCAACCGCCAGGTAGGGGACGCCTAGCTCTGCCAATCGCCGGGCAATCTTCACAGCACCGTGTCCATAGGCATTCGCTTTGACGACAGCTATCATGCGCCGTCCGGGTCCGATATGTCCTTGAACGATTCCGAGGTTGGAAGTCAGGGCTCGCAAGTCGATTTCAGCCCAGGTCGGGCGTCGAATCGTGGGGCTGTTTGAGTAGTCCATTTGAAAAGTGAGCTGGAGAGTTTATCTTGAGCATTAGCCTGATGCCAGCCCAAGGGTATGGTAGCAGAGATATGTGCAAAAATAAGCTCGAAATTCCGTTAAGCCTTGGCATGCCCATTTGACGTTTTGTTTTTCAGTTGACGCACTTGGCAGACTGCCCTAAAGTAAAAACGCAGCGTCTGGCATCTTATTGTCCTACATGGGACTTCTGGCGAATTGTTTTGCCCCTGTGCACCGCCGCGTTGCATGAGTCTAGCGGCTCTCTTTGAGCTCACCCTGGTGGTCTTTTCCTAGGCCCCTCGCTACCTCAGATGCAAGGGCCTTATTGGCTGGATTTCTCCCAGACTGCTGCTGCTTTTCGAGCTCAATAACCGTTTCACCAGCCAAGCCAAGGGGAGGCCAATGCACGTACTTCTCTACGTACCGGACAACCAAGTCACTAAGAACTTCATCCCGCAACTCTGGCCATTCGTACTTCAAAGACTGACTCCGAAGGAACATCGTGTCACCATCATCGACGGCAATGCCCTCCATTACAGCGCTGCCCAGTTGGTGGAATTTGTCATAGAAAACCAGGTAGATCTTGTGGGAATGGGCTTCATGACCCGGATGGCGCAAAAGGCCTACCAGATGGCAGCGGCCATTCGTAAGGCCACTGGGGTGCCCATCGTGATGGGCGGCCCACATGTCACCGAGGTGCCAGACGAACCTTCAGGGCTGACGGGCCATCCGCGATATGCCGATGCAGTCGTCTTGGGGGAAGCAGATGACACCTGGCCTCTGGTTGTCAGAGACGCTGCTCTTGGGCAATTGCAAAGCAGATATCAACCGGCAACAGTGGCGGGCAAAGACGTGAAGCCCTCCCTCAAGAATTATCCAGAGATTGCATGGGACCGCATGAACTTGTCTCTATTCGATTTGATGCGTTTCCTCCCTCCCGCTGTTAATAGTTTGTTGAAACATCTCGGTATTGACCATGGCAACGCCTACGTCATTCCAATGGAAACGGGCCGTGGCTGTCCCTATGCCTGCGAATTCTGTACCGTAACGGGGTTCTTTGGCGATGCCATCAGATTCCGAGACAATAAGAGTGTGATTTCTGAATTGTTGCGACTTAAGTCGATGAAGCGGCCGAACAAGGCGTTCGTGAGCGTGTTCTTCATCGATGATAATTTTGCCATCAATCGGGGTCGCACCAAGTCTCTCCTGCGGGATATGATCAAATACGACGCTTGTCTGCCCTGGATTGCTCAGATCAGCATGAACCTTCTGCGAGATGAGGAGTTAGTCCAACTCATTTCCGCCAGCGGAGGGCGTTTGATCTTCATGGGCCTGGAATCTATGGATCCTGACAGCCTCAAAGTGGCGCACAAGGAGTTCAACAAGCCGGCTGAATATGCCTCTATCCTTGACCTGCTAGCCAAATACGACGTTTATGCCATTACCTCCTTCATTTATGGCATGGAGGCTGACAGGCCCGGCGTGGCAAGGAAGACGATCGAAAAGATGGCTAATTGGCCACCCGGACTGCCGGTTTTTGGGTTGCTGACCCCATATCCAGCCACACCACTATACGACCGCTTACAGCGGGAAGGTCGTTTGACCCGGCCGGAACACTGGCTTGACTTCCAGGCTTTCAAGACTGCCTTTACGCCAAAGACTATCTCGGCAGATGAGGCAGAGGCTGAAGTATACGAATCCTGGCGCCACTGCTATAGCCCGGGAGCTTTCAGCCGGGCACAACACTGGATGCTTGACCATGAGAAACCCTTTGAGCAACAACTGGCCCTGTTCATTGCCCGCTTGCTATTCCGCGGGATTTATTTCCCCCAAATGACTCGTTGGTCCTGGATTCGTTTGCTGGCCCAAAACTTCCGCACTCTTGTCAGCCTGACATACTCCGGAATCCAGGAGCGTAGAAGTCTCAGGAGACCATCGAGGCTGCCCGGCACGGTTTCGTCGCCTGAAAGCTTCGGTTCGTTGCAGGTGGGTTCTGAAGAGCCTGGTGACGTTTGAACTGTTGTTGCTTGATTTCTTCCCGGGATTAACAAACAGGAACTCACTCAGCAATTGATCACAATATGGTCCTGTCCTTTCGCCTCGTCGTCAGTCGTACGCACACTGCCCAAAACTCTTCACTCCAGTGGGATATCTTCCTCAATCTGTAATTCCATCCTCAGCATCACGCTGCTCAAGGTTTTCCCCTAGGCATGAAGGAGGCCCCGTCAAGATCAAGGGAGCCAGTTCCCTGGAAAAGCGCTCAATTGCTGCCTTGTCGTGGCTGCGCACGCCAACCCTCAATACCACCTCATTCAACTCACATGTTTCCTGGGCCCGGGGCCCGAAACATGAATCATAACCGAGGAACTCCGTCGGAATTTCATCAAACTGCAATTTCCAATCAGCTAGGCGCTCACGAAGAATCTCGTCGGCCTTCCTTGCTTTTTCAAGAGCCATCGGCCAGGCGTAGGTCAATGTTCCAGTGGCGGTATATCCGTCGAAATAGGCCATCGAGGCCTTGTAAAAGCCAGTCGCAGGTTTGTCTTTCACACCTTTGACCTCAACCGTGTTCTCAGAGATATCGCTCAATTGGATGGTAGTGAAGTCAGACTCGGGACAGCAAGGGGACTCTCAAGAGGTCCCTTCTCTGCTGCGTGCTGGCGGGATGAGCGTCGTCTGGACGTTGTGATTCATTCAACCTGCTTAATCTGAGGCTCGAACTCTGAGGGTCAGAACCCGTTTGGGGTTTTCGACCATCAGTGTTTGGAGATCCGCCTCCGAAAAACCCTGTTTAAGCAATTCAGGAAGGAAATGGGAATGGAGGAAGGAATAACCTCGATACTCTCCGCCGTTAGGCTCCCCTACGTGATACCACCCGGAATCCTGTGAGACCAAGGTCTGGCCTAACAATCCCCTTTTTGCCATATTTCTTACTAACTTCACATGTGTGTCCAGCGACGATTCCCCGATCCCATCGAATTCCACCCAACAACCTTTCTGTGCAGCGTGCAGGTGGAGTTCCAGTTGGGACTCATTCTGGGCATGGACCCAGATAAAGGCATCCCCCCTGACACCCGCCTTCTCGAGTAGGGCTAGTTGTTGCATGGCAGCGACACCATCACCGGTATGGGAGGCAATGGTGAGCCCCGTTTTCAAATGCGTAAGCGCCGCCGCCCAAACCAATTTCGCATCAATCTCCGAGAGTTTGCCAGGGTCGACCCCAACCTTGATGATGCCGGGCCTGATTCCTGAACCTTCAATTCCTGCCTCGAACTCTTGGATCCAACGTTTGGCTAATTGTTCAGCAGGTTCCTGATAGGCGTGCTTCGGGACGAATTTATCCTCTGCCGCGCCGTAGTACCCGGTATTTGTGACCACGTTTAGCCCGGCAACCTTGGACAGGCTGGCCAGCAAAGATGGATTACGCCCGATATAAGCAGGCGTGCATTCGACCAAGGTACGGCCACCAACCAGGTAGAGTTGCTTCAGGTGCGGTAGTGCCTTCGTGTAGACCTCGTCAAGATTGTAGCGTGAGGTGGAAACCTTGTCCGCTCCGATGAAATCTACCAGAACGTGCTCATGCATGAGCGTCGAACCGAGCAAGTTGGGATCAAGAGGGCCAAGCACCGTATTCGCCACGGATGCGGCAGGTGGAGGCAGGTTCTCCTTTCGGGGAGCCAACGGTGCCACTATAGCAACTTCCAGGAATTCCCTTCGGTGCATTGAGGAACCACCCGAGACGATTTGGCCACCCTTTCCGCTTCAGGTCCCACCAGACTCAAAAGGCATCGGTTACGGTCAGTGGCGCCCAATCAGGTGTCTTCTCTTTACCTGCGGATTCCCACAGTGCGAATTGTGGGGATCGCTCTTTACAGGGGGGCGGTTAGGAGGCGAAAGTAATTTATCTGACAGGGAAAAATGCAGTTTCCCGATTTCCTGAGGATGGCCCTCGCCTCGAGTCTCACGGGGCGAGGGTTCAAACACCAAACGTGAATCGGGAAGCTGGCTGAGTGTCACTTACAGGGCCCGATATCGGAGAGTGAAAAAAAGCGTACAACTCCTCATTCACGCCAGAGATTTTCAAAGCGAGTGAATTCCTTCAGAAAAGCCAGGGAAACAGAACCAATGGGGCCATTTCGCTGTTTCCCGATAATGACTTCAGCGATTCCTTTGTTTTCCTCGCTCTGCCGATAGATTTCCTCACGATATATGAATAGGACCAGATCGGCATCCTGTTCGATGGACCCGGATTCCCGCAAATCAGAAAGTTGAGGGCGGTGCTGACCGGTTCTTTGTTCGGGAGCCCGGCTCAACTGCGACAACGCCACAAGTGGTATATTCATTTCCTTGGCCAGTCCTTTCAGGCCGCGCGAAATGGAAGAGATCTCCTGCTGCCGATTCTCGTAGCGGGCCTTCCCGCCTGACATCAACTGCAGGTAGTCAACAATCAACAAATCCAGCCCATGCTCTGCCTGTAGACGGCGGGCTTTAGCGCGCGTCTCCAGCAAGCTGACCCCCGGGGTGTCATCAATGAAGATTTTCACCGCAGCCAGGCGGCCCACGGTTTCCGTGATCTTCCGCCACTCATCCTTGCTGAGATAACCCGTCCGGAGCTTGTGAGCGTCAATTCGAGCCTCAGAGCAGATCATGCGGATAAGCAACTGGTCGCTGGACATTTCCAGGCTAAAGAGGCCGACTGTCTTGCCCAGCACGGCCGCGTGCGTGCCGATATTCAAGGCTAAAGCCGTCTTCCCCATGGAAGGGCGGGCGGCTACGATCACGAGGTCCGAGGGTTGAAGACCCGACGTCAACTGATCGAGCTCGGTGAAGCCAGTCGCAATACCAGTGATCATCTCCCGTTGGGACGCCGCAGTCTCAATTTTTTTCAGGCTGCGCCTGGCGATCTCCGTGATGCTTTGGAACCCTGCACGGATACGGCTTCCCGCCAGGTCAAAGATAGCTTTTTCGGCCGAGTCCAGGACTGCGTCCACATCATCCTGCTGCTCATAGCAGGTGTTAATGATCTCACTGGACCTCTTGATAAGGTTTCTGAGCGTTGCCTTCTCCCGTACAATTCTGGCGTAGTATTCGAGGTTGGAAACTCGGGGGACTCCATCGATTAAGGAAGAAATGTACGCCGCACCACCAATGGAATCCAGCTGTCCACAGTTGCGAAGTTCATCCGTCAGGGTAACAAAATCTATAGGCCGTGACGCCTCGTAAAGCTGGATCATGCGTTCGAAAATCGCACGGTGGTTCCCGAGGTAGAAGTCGTCCTTGCCAACGAACTCTATGGCTTCGCTGATTAACGGATTATCCAGGATGATTGATCCCAGAACGCATCGTTCTGCTTCAAGATTGTGAGGTAAGCCCTTCTCCAGAGTGATGTCAGCAGGCATGGGGATAATAGGAGACCTGACCTTCGCTGGTAGGTAACCGAAAGGAACCACGAGACCGATTAAGCCTCTGGTCGAATTGATGATCTGGGAAGCGACCACTCCAGGACATGTGATTTGTCCGAGTTATTCTTCCTTCGTCACTTCAACATTGATGGGAACCGTCACATCCCGATGGAGTCTGACCGGCACGCTGAATTGACCGAGCTCCTTGATATGGTCTTCAAGCTCAATTTTCCGTTTGTCGATCTTAAACCCGTGGGCTTCCAATGCTTCGGCAATGTCCATGGACGTAACTGAACCATAAAGCACGTTATTCTCGCCGACCTTGCGGCTCAACTTGAGGGAAACGTTCC
>DATKMG010000017.1:0-2020 GCA_035541995.1 Terriglobia bacterium | reverse complement strand
TGCCCTGCTGTTTTCCGACCTTCGGTTGGCCTGCTCGATTTCAATCGAAAGCAGGATGAGCCTTTGACAAATATCGTCGTGAAGTTCGCGCGCTATCCGGCTTCGTTCCTGTTCCTGAACTTCGATCAGCTGCCCACCGACTCGCTTCAGCGCCTCTTCGGCCAACTTTTGGTCGGTGACATCGACTGCCGAGCCGATGAATCCAGTAAATACATGATTGCCGGTAAACCGGGGAGACGCGATGTCCAGCATCCAACGATAACTGCCGTCCTGCCGGCGAAGTCGGTATTCTTTCGAATAAGACTGATGAGTCTCAAGCGCTTCAGCAATTGCGCGCTCAACTTCTTGGAGGTCATCGGGATGAACGTATTGCTTCCAGGAGTCTCCGAATCCAGCTTCGGGATCCTCGCCGGTGAATGCACGACGCTGTTCGTTCAAATACGTGACCTTGCCTTTATCGTCAGACATCCAGATCAGCGATGGGGCACTGTCTGCCATCAGGCGGAAACGTTTTTCGCTCTCCTGCAACTTGCGGCCGAGTTCGGAAGCACCGATCGTGTCACTGCTCAGCTCATAACCCATCGCGAGTACCAAGCCCATGAAGAATATGCTCCCCACATAGGGCAAGATGATGACTTTCCAGTGCATCAACAGGGACTGGCCGACAGATACAACTACAAAAAACACGATACTTCCGCCCACGGTAAGAGCACGATGGCGTTCGCCCCGTCGCCAGGTCATTACTGCGGCGTCCACAACAAAGATGATGAGGAGCAGCAAATTTATCTCGCCCAGTACTATCCAGGGATTTGGTGTACCTTCGGCAAGGGTGACCGATTCACCTAGAATCTTCATGTGCCCGAGACGGGTGATCTCGAGGAAATTGAGGTTCTGTCCCACCAGAAAATTCGGAAAGAGTAGTAGTGTGCGCGTTCCAAAGACCGTCCATGCGATCCACGATCGCCCAGACTTCAGGTAGAGCCGCACAAACCCGACGAGCGACACAATCAACAGCCAAATCGCTACATGCCCCCACTTCAACACGAGCGAGAACTCTGCCACGGTCGCAGCGTGCATCATCAACATTTCACAAATTGTCCAGCCTGCCGTACCCGTCGCCAACAGGGAAAACAGAAGGTTAGCCCAAAGCTTGCGATTCTGGAACCAGACCATAAGGTTAATCGCTGCCAGCGTGAGAGACGCCGAAGCACTCATGGACCAGATAATGGTGACTAGGCTCATGGCTTTGGGGAAATCCTCTCTGATTCCCTGGCAATAGACACACGGTCACTGGCCGACCGGTCGGGCAAACGTTCGAGTTGTTCGCGGTACCAGGACAAAATGCCTCTTCATCAAGCGGGTGCGCTTGACCCTGTAAAGAAATTGAGCTTGTGCCTTGCATGCAATGGTAGGAGCCGGAATCCCCTCGAGAAACTGGTAAAAGTATTAGAAATTGGAAATGTCTCAATAGGGATAAAGGCCTGTGGGTGAACCTTTACGTTCGACGGTTCCAGGATTGTGGGACGGCAGCAGCGACTGACAAGTTTTCCTTGTAGTCAAATAGTGACAATTACCCTTCAGTTCCAGTAACTCGCGGAACGCAGCGCCAACAAACTCCGCGGAACATCAGATTCCCTGTCGTTCAGGCCAGTAGTCGACTGCCTTCAATATCGCCAAAATCCCTACTTGGGCGAGTGTTGGCTTTCACCAGCAGCAAACGTCTCTTTGTTGCAATGGCCTTCGTATCGGGAAAGGGGGAAGGTTCATGGGAACCTTGGCAGAAGATCCGCAAATCTCTCGGAATCGTCTGAACGCGGAAGCTTCTCGTTCTTCGGGCGATCAGAGTGCACACGATATCGCGGAGTCCGCCGTAAAGAAGTTTTCTATCGTTGTGGGCGGCCCGGTCTACGATCTCCTGTGTCGCCTCCACCTTGTACGGCAAACTGTGCCCAATATTCTTGGCAGGTTCAGCGCCTTGATGGCGATAATTTGGGTGCCGCTTCTGCTCTTTTCCCTCAGA